>JBMLRA010000115.1:0-18800 GCA_049241265.1 Chitinophagaceae bacterium | reverse complement strand
TGAACACGCAGCTATGGAACCACGTTTCTTAGGCGTTCGTGCAGTGCTTACAAAATCTTTTGCACGTATTCACGAAACTAACTTGAAAAAACAAGGTATGTTGGCTTTAACTTTTGCAGATAAAGCTGATTACGATAAAATACAGGAAGATGATAGCATTGATATTGTTGGTTTAACATCATTTGCTCCTAATACACCATTAACACTGGTATTAAACCATAAAGATGGTTCTAGCGAAAATATCAGTGTAAACCATACTTACAACCAACAACAAATTGAGTGGTTTAAAGAAGGTGCTGCATTGAATATTATCAGAAAGCAAGTGGCTGGGTAGTTAATCAGTTTATTTGTTAATTGGTTTATTAATAAAACCTCGAAGTATAAAATGCTTCGAGGTTTTTTGTTCTCTATTTTATGCGAAATAAAGTATAATAGACGTTTGTGGAGCTTTTTATAATTTTCGTATTCTTGTAATTCTATTTTTTCACAATAAAACTTGAACCTATGCGAATTGTGTACCTTTTGATAGTATTTTTTTTTACTGGATGCTATGTAGTTGCCCATAAGAGATACAAGGATTTTAATATTGTGAATAATAAAAGCCAATTAAATAATAACTTATATAAACATATTGAAATTATTGACGATAGAACTGATACAAATTCTTTAGGTCATTTATTTCTTGAAAATGCTTTCAGTGATTTTGACAGATTGTATGAAATAAAAAATAAAATTCCGGTTAAAACACAAATTAAACAACTATTCAATAATACTGTTAGTGATGCTAAGACTAGCGACACAATAGTTTTGCAACTCAGAAGTTTAATCTTCAACGAATTATTTGTAAACGTTAATTGGGCATCATATTTTCATCTACGATTTAATACTTACCGAAAAAATAATAAAATTTATTATCCAATATCTACAGTTGATACAACAATCAACTTTAATCTTGTTTTTCGTTACTCTAAACGAAGATTAATTAAGAACGCTCGAAAAGTTTTTGCCCAGGAGATTTTAAATAGCTTTTCTACTAACTCTGATACTAGTTTAGCATATAGTCAGTATGAAATTTCAAAAATTGATAGTATTGAAAAAAGCTATTTGCCGTTGTACTACAAAAAACAATTGGAAGACGGTATCTATTTAAACTATGAGTCATTTAAAAGTCAACAACCAGACAAATTATTCCATATTGATTCATCTGAAAATGGTGAAATTAAAGAGTTGTTCGAAATAGACGCAGATGGAAATTTAAAGAAAATAAAAATAAAAAAAATCTATGCCTTAGTCTCTAATGGCAAAGCCTTTATATCAAGTTATAAAAAACTTATACCTATTTCGAAAGTGAATGATGATTACTTTTTTACTAATAAAGTATTTATATCAACTAGCGACAATGAATTTATAACTAAATATGATTCTTTATCAAAAAGAGCTATCAACTTCATTAGCTTTAAAGATCTTGCTTCATTAAATAAAAGAACTTTTCTTTTAAAAATTGACCACTTAAATGGCAGCTTTATAAAGATGGAACAGAAAAAGTAATAATAGCTACTTGTTTAATAGCAGCCAATAGAACAAGTGAAAAAATCACAGTACACACATTTACAACTAACAACAAATTGATTGGTTTAAAGAAGGTGCTGCATTGAATATTATTAGAAAGCAAGTGGCTGGGTAGTTAATCAGTTTATTTGTTAATTAGTTTATTAATAAAACCTCGAAGTAAAAAAATGCTTCGAGGTTTTTTGTTTTCTCAACACTTAAATTTGCTACACTTATGATATATAAAATACTTACAGTTGCTGGTTTAGCAACTTTTGAAATATATGCAGCTATTCCTGCTGGTTTTGCTTTTGGGTTAAACCCTTGGGTAATATTTTTTTCAAGTTTAGTTGGTGGTGTTGCTGGTGCATTTATTGCAGCTTTTTTAGGAGAAAAAATTGAAAAGTTAATTTCAAAATATAGAAAGCCAAAGCTGGAAATAAAAGAGAATAAACCCAATTTTGCTCATAAGCTTTGGGAAAAATATGGTATTGTTGGTTTGGGTTTAATAGGCACGTTTACAGTTGGTGCACCAGTAAGTATTGCAGTTGGCGTTGGATTTAATGTATCAATGCATAAAATGTTACTATGGTGTTGCATTGGTGTGCTTTTGCGTTGTGCAGTGTTTACTACCATTGGACATTTTGGTATGAAATTGTTTTAATCGGAAAGGAACTTAATAATCCTAACAATTGACGATGATTAATAAATGCTTTGATAATTCCTAAAGTTGTAAAGCTTTCAGGCTTTTTGTTTGTAAAAATTCAATACTTAATCTTAAAGTGATAGCTATCTAAAGAAATTACTTTTATTATTCATCAACTGTGTAAATAATTTCCTTTTCGGCAGCACCAATTGTTCCATCAGGCTTTATGTATTTTATTTTTACCTGTTTATAATACTTGCCAGGTTTTGATGGAACAGTTTCTTTGAATTCTGCAACGCCATCTGAATTTAATACGACTTCTTTATTATTTACAAAAACTTTAGGACTTGCTGCTTTTGAAAATGCACCAACTCCTGCAGTAATTTCAAGAGTTTCGGCAGGTTTAAATTTTGTTGAGTTTTGAGCTGCAATTGCCCGAAAACTTTCAAAATTCAATACACATCCAGGTCGAGTATTCATTTCACAATATTCAATTAACGATGATTTTATCCTCACAATTCTATTTTTGTAAATTGCTAATTTCAACAGTTGATTTGATTCGTTGAATGAGTTGCAAAACTCAGCTTCTGTTTGTTCATTAGCCTCTCCAATTTCACTTGTTATTTTAATATCTTTTGACAAATCATTGTACATAGCAGAATCTAGTTCTTGCATTTGTTGCTTGTATTCGATTAATTCTTTATGTAATTTTTGTAGGTATTTTTTCTCTGTTCTGAAGGATGCTTTATTATTTAGTGAATTTAGATAGGCAATTATTTCGTTTGATTTTTTCTCAATAAATCTGGCTTTTGGCTGCCATTTAATTGCTATATAATGTGTTCTTGAATCTTGCATTTTTTCTTCCATAGTCATCATAAAACCAACAGACTTGGCATTAATTAATTTGTTAGAACTTTCCAAACTTGCATTCAATTCCTCAAACAATTTCTCATCTTCCTTATTCCTTCCACAAGAAACAAGAACTAAACACACCAGAAGAATTGTGCAGCAGTTAATGATTTTAGATTGCATAATGAACGATTTAATGCAACTAAAATAAGCAGATAGGGGTTATGGGTTTGTTAAAGTTTAGAGAGTATTACTTTGTTTATTAAGCATTCAACACCTGCACAACACGACTAACAGGCAAGCCCATAACATTGTAAAAATCTCCATTAATATTTTTAATGCCTACAACGCCAATCCACTCTTGTATGGCATAAGCACCAGCTTTGTCATAGGGTTTGTATTCATCTACATAAAACTCTATTTGTTCTGTAGTTAATGAATGAAAAGTAACAGTAGTAACATCGGCAAAAGCAATTTCTTTTTCACCCTCTAAAATCACAACACCTGTAATTACTTGGTGTTGGTTGCCAGATAACTTTTGCAAAAACTCAATGGCTTGTTCTCGGCTTTGTGGTTTACCAATAATCTGATTATTTATAACAACAATGGTATCAGCTGCTAATATTTTTTTGTTGTTATTAGGTAGATTATTTGCTATGGCTTTTGCTTTTTCACGTGCAATAAAAACAGGCACATCTGCAATGGGCAAATCATTAGGGAACGATTCATCGGTATTGGCAACCATTACTTCAAATTTAACTTCTGCCCACTCTAGTAACTGTTTACGACGTGGAGATTGTGATGCAAGAATTAACATTTTATTGTAGATTGGGGATTTATTGATTGGGTGATTAATTCATTGAGAATATATGTTTAAACATCTTTGTGAACTATGTGCCTATGTGTTGAACTATCGTTCATAAATCCAAAAGAAAATCATTGATAATATACCACTTAGCATTACCCATTTTACAAGGCTGCTTAGTTTGTGAAAGTCTTTTGTAGATTGAGCTTTAATCAATTTTTTAAAGATATAAACCAATGGTGCAATAATTAATATTAATGAGTAGGCTATACTAACCCACCACTTGAATCTTACAACATAAAGTTGTGCAATAGCAACAACTGCAATTAATACTATTAACCACACAGCTACGAATACTTTAGTAGCATTTAAGCCCCACATAATTGGCATTGTTTTGCAGCCATTTTTTCTATCGCCATCAATGTCTTCTGCGTCTTTAATAACCTCTCGTATTAAAGAAATAATAAATGAGAATGAGGCATACAAAATACCAATTCTCAAAATTTTATAGTACGATTCAAGTGTTTCTACAGATGTTTTATTTAGTGCTTCATACTCTGGTAATATTAACACCAATATAACCCATGATGTTAATACAGATACAACAATATTGCCAATTAAAAATTGTTTTTTTAACGAAGCTGAATAAATAAAAAGCAATAACACACAAAATGAATTTGCTACACCTAGCCAAAATAAATTAAGCCTCATACCTACATAAACACTACACATAATACCAATTAGGCTTAGTAGCAAATGCCAAAAAATTACCCAACGACGAGAGATAAATTTATCAACAATAAGTCTATCTGGTTTATTTATCTTATCAATATTTAAATCGAAATAATCATTGATAATATTACCACTTGCAGCAATAACCACAGAAGCAAAAATGATAATTATTAGGTAGATATTTGTAACCTGTGGCTTAAGCCCAACAGTTAATAAATTAGGAGCCAAAATGCAAATATGAAACAGCCATTGTGTGATGGTTATGAACAACAAATTTTGCCATCTTATTATTTGTAGAAATGCTTTTAGTTGCTTCATTATTGCAAATTAATCGTAAAAACAAAAACGACTTGCAAGTAAATACTCAACAAGTCGCTTTAGTTTTAAATATATCTAGAATATTTATTTAGTAACCACAATACCAGTTGCTTGTAAAATTATTTCTTGCTTTGGCTCTTTTATAGCTTCAATTTCTTCTTTTGATTTACCAGCATCTTCTGCATAATGTTTCAACATTTCAACACTAGTAACTTTCTTTTCAGCAGTTCCCTTAACAACAATTGTTTTGCCATTCATTGATAATGGAACAAGGAATTTATGGTCTTTCATTTTAACCATCATTGTTCCTGTAGCTGTTTTTATTTTTAACCAGCAACCTTCTGCAGCACAAACTTGTGCAACTTCGCCTTCAACTTTAACTTCAAGCTTATTTTCTTTTTCTAATTTTTTGATTAATTCATCAGATGAAATAGAACCTTCGGCAGTAATTTTTTCGCCAAAAGTCATTCCTTTATTTGCATCGCCTTTTGGTGGTTGAGCCATTAATGATAAAGAAAATAATCCTGCAATTGATAGTGATAATATTTTTTTCATAATTTAATATTTTGACAAATGTAAAGCACAATTTTATACCATCTTACAACCCCATTAATTTCTCGCTGAACTTAACTATTAGTTTAAACAATGCTTCGTGTTTATTTAATGGCAATGTTGCAGATACATCAAACACATCATGATAGGCAGTAATGCCACCAAGTGTGTAAAAGAAAAAGGAAGGAACACCTTTTTCTGTAAAAAAATAATGGTCGCTATTTGCAGCTTTACCACGTGGATTAATAGCTTTTAATAGTTTATACTCAGCATTAACATCTTGCATTATTTTAAATTCTTTTGTAAATTCAGTTGCGTTAACAACAGTAATGCCATCAACGCCAGTACCAGCAAGGTCAGTATTGACTAGAAATTTAATATTTTTTAGATTTATTAGTGGGTTTTGTGTGAAGTATTTAGAACCCATTAAACCTGCTTCTTCACCAGAAAAAAGTATAAAGCCAATGCTGTATGGTTGAGGATTTTTGGCATAATATCTTGCAAGGTTTAGCAACAAAGAAACACCACTTGCATTATCATTTGCACCAGGGAAGTATGTGTCTTTTCCCAAGCCTCCTAAATGGTCGTAATGTGCTGTAATCATTATAATAGAGTCTGGATGAACTGTTCCTTTTACAATACCACAAATATTATTAGCTTCAAAATTTTTAATAAATTTATTGTCTATTGTAACTTGATAATATACTGGAATGGAGCTTATACTTTTTTTATCAACTTGAACAATTGTATAATCTTCCACCCGCTGTGCCACGTCCATTGTTAGTTTGTTTTCTAGCTTAACAATGAGTCTATTTGCTTTATCAACAAACGTGATACTGTCAGTTTGTTCTAATTTTCCACCTGCTTTTAATCCTCTACTTTCAGCTGCTACAATAAAGTCTTTTCCTGGCTCCAATTCTTTGTCATTAATATTCATTGTCATTCTTTCTGGAAAAGTATTAACGCTAAAACTATACTCTTGAAAATATGATTTTCCTTTCATTGGTTGCAAACCAAATTGTGTAAATTTTTCAGCTAAAAAGTTGGCTGCATTTTGCATTCCATTTTTTGTGTAACCCCTTCCCCAAAAGACTTTTGATGTTAATGTATCAACCATTTTCCTTGCAAATGTTGAGTCTTGGGAAAATGACTTTAGGTTTATAAATAAAAAAAAGCTAACTATCAATTTTTTCATATTTTAATTTTTTTTCTTTGTAAAAAACAATAACATCAAACAACCTAAAATAATAGCAATAAGTGATGCTGCTAATGTTGCTATTTTGCCAATATCTTGCTTTTGTAAATCATCAAACGCTAATGTTGAAATAAAAATACTCATTGTAAATCCAATACCAGCAAGCATCCCACCACCTAGTAAAGATTCCCAAGATACTCCCTTAGGTAAGACTGCCCATTTTTTATACACTAAAAAATAGCTTGTTAAAAATATGCCAATTGGTTTGCCAATACATAATCCTAAAATAATTCCCCAACTTAAACTACTTGTCAATGCAGTACCAATTTGGTTTGGAAAAATAATAGCGGTGTTTGCCAAAGCAAATAATGGAAGAATGAAAAAGCAAACAGTTGTATGCATTTTCATTTCAAGTTTATGCAATAAATTAATAGGTACAAACATTGCAAAAACAACGCCAGCAACAGTTGCATGAATACCTGAATTAAACATACTATACCATAATAAGGTGCCAATTAGCAAATTCCATAAACCAAAACTTACCTTTCTGTTATTTAATAACCATAATAGCACCATTGAAACTGCAACACCAATCAAGTATAAATAATGCACAGGCTCGCCATAGAAAAGTGCAATAACAATAATTGCTCCTAAATCATCTATAATAGCTAATGCCATTAAAAATATTTTGAGATTAACAGGTACTCTATTGCCTAATAAAGATGCTATACCTAAAGTGAATGCAATATCAGTTGCAGTAGGAATTGCCCAACCATTTTGATAAATTGTACCTTTATTGCAAATTGTAAAAAATATTGCTGGTAACAGCATTCCACCAACAGCAGCAGCCAATGGCAGTAAAGATTTTTGAATTGATGCCAATTCGCCAACCATCATTTCTCTTTTTATTTCCATTCCTGCCATAAAAAAGAAAACTGCCATTAATAAATCGTTAATAATTGCTAAGGGCGAATTTGGGAAAGAGAAAATGCCCCAATTAAAATGATGTGTTCCATTTGCTTGAAACTCGTTTTGCCAAAAATTTATATAAGCTGCTCCAATATTGTTATTATTGGCCACAATTAGTGAAACCAAAGTGCATAATAACAAGCAAATGCCAATGGCTTTACTATCGTTTATAAATTCTAGTAGTGGATGTATGAACCTATGTTTAAGAAAGTTTACCATTTTTACAAAATAAGTTCAAAATTTTTAAACTATAAACGCTTAAACATTTGAGCTATTTTCGCTTTCGATGAAATATTACATTATAGCAGGAGAAGCCAGTGGCGATTTGCATGGAAGTAATTTGATTAAACAAATCAAGTTGAAAGATGATGCTGCAAATATTCAATGCTGGGGTGGTGATTTAATGCAGTCAGCAGGAGCTAAGCTGATAAAACATTACAGGGAATTGGCTTTTATGGGCTTTGCAGAAGTGGTTAAAAACTTGCCAACCATTTTTAAAAATCTAGCTTTCTGCAAGCAAGATATTCTTGCATTTAAGCCAGATGTTTTAGTGTTGATAGATTATCCTGGGTTTAACCTTCGCATTGCGAAATGGGCTAAGGAACACAATATAAAAATTGCTTATTATATTTCACCACAAGTTTGGGCTTGGAAAGCAAATAGAGTGAAGCAAATGAAGCTGTGTATTGATAAAATGCTTTGCATTATTCCTTTTGAAAAAGATTATTACAAATTAAAATGGAATTGGGATGTGGAATATGTAGGGCATCCTTTGGTAGAAGTTATTGAGAAGTTTAAAGTGCAAAGTTTAAACTTAAAAGTTGATGAACACGCTACGAACTTAAAACCTGATACCTTAAACTTAAAACCCTGCATAGCAGTTCTGCCTGGTAGTAGAAAACAAGAAATTATTAAGAAGCTGCCTATAATGTTGGAAGTAGCAAAATCATTTCCCGATTACCAGTTTGTAGTTGCAAAAGCACCCGGCTTAGATGATAGTTTTTACGAACCATTTTTTAAGTCTTACCCTAATGTTTCTACAGTAAATAATCAAACATATCAATTGCTTTTAAATGCCAAGGCAGCAATAGTTACTAGTGGAACAGCAACTTTAGAAACTGCTTTGTTTGGTGTGCCAGAAGTGGTGTGTTATAAAACCAGCAACATTAGCTATGCTATTGGTAAACGATTGGTGAAGATTAAGTTTATTAGTTTGGTGAATTTAATTATGAATAAATTGATTGTAAAAGAATTGATACAAAATGAACTTACAACCAAGAACCTTGTAACAGAACTGGAAGATTTATTGAAAAATGAAACAAGGAGAAAGCAGCTGCAAGAAGATTATACTTTACTTTGGAATAAACTTGCTGCTGGTGGCAATGCAAGTTCAACAGCAGCCAAAATTATTTATAATATGATTCAATAATAATTTGCTCTCAAAGCTGCTTTATTTAAACATTCTTAAACCATTTTTTATTCAAAATGGTTATTTGTGAGCATATTTACAAGCAAGAAAAAATTAGGTTAACGTTAAAAAATATTAGACCAATAACCATATTTTAATTTTTTGAATGATGATTTATAGAACACTTCTTTTACTTTTATCAAATGAATAAGATCGAATCAGGGGTTTTGTTAGTCAGTGACCCATTCTTAAAAGACCCCAATTTTTTGCGTTCAGTTATTTTAGTGTGTGAGCACGAAGCAGAGGGGAGTTTGGGATTTGTTCTTAACAAGCCTTATTCTAGAAATTTAAATCAATTGATAGATGGTGTTGATGAATTGCATTATCCAGTATTTTCTGGTGGACCAGTGCAACTAGATTCATTACATTTTTTACATACTAAACCAAGATTAATTGAAGGAGGACTTAATATAGTAAATGGAATTTACTGGGGAGGTAATTTTGAACAAGCTTTAGAACTTATGAAAACCAAGCAAATTACTCCAAGAGATATTAGGTTTTATATTGGATATAGTGGTTGGAGTATTGGACAATTAGATGCAGAAGTGGAAGAGAAAAGTTGGTTGATACATAATGCAGCAAGACAGTTTGTATTTCATCATAATGCAGATATGCTTTGGAAAGATGTTGTGAAAGATATGGGTGGAGATTATAAACAGCTTGTAAATTATCCAATAGACCCACAATTAAACTAGAATTAATATTTACTTAAACTTGTTAAATGCCCTAGAAAGGTAAGTTTTTTACCTTCATAAATAAATGATAGCAGCAAATTCGATAGAGCAAATTAAAGCCCGCATTGATATAATTGATGTGGTGGGGGAGTATGTTAAATTAAAAAAAAGAGGTGCAAACTACTTAGGTAATTGTCCTTTTCATAACGAAAAATCACCTTCATTCACAGTATCACCTTCTAAAGAAATTTATAAATGTTTTGGCTGTGGCAAAAGTGGCAACACCATTACGTTTTTAATGGAACACGATAAGCTTAGTTATGTTGAGGCATTGCGATGGTTGGCAAAAAGATATAATATTGAAGTAGAAGAAACTGAACTTAGTCCTGAACAAAAAGTTCAACAACAAACAGGCGATAGTTTATACATTATTAACAGCTTTTCGGGTAAATTTTTCCAAGAAAAATTGTGGGATTCGAATGAAGGAAATACTATAGCATTAAGTTATTTAAAAGAAAGAGGGTTTAGAGATGATATATTGAAAAAATTTCAAATAGGTTACAATCCTCAATCCAAAGATGAACTAGCAAAAGCACTACTAGCCAATCAATTTAACAAAGAATTATTACCCAAAACTGGTTTAATTGTTACAAGGCAAGATGGCGATTTGCAAGATAATTATCGTGGCAGAATTATATTTCCAATACACAATAACTCAGGTAAAATAATTGGTTTTGGTGCCAGAATTATTGGCAAAAACGATAAAGCTCCAAAGTATATTAACACCCCAGAAAATGAGCTCTATGTAAAAAGTAAAATACTTTATGGAAGCTATTTTGCAAGGCAAGCTATTGATAAAGCTAATGAGTGTTTATTGGTAGAAGGTTACACAGATGTTGTGAGTTTGCATCAAGCAGGTATAGAAAATGTTGTGGCAAGTGGTGGCACTAGTTTAACTATAGATCAGCTAAGACTAATTAAAAAATACACCAATAACTTAACCATCATTTACGATGGAGATAATGCAGGTGTAAAAGCTGCATTACGTGGACTAGAAATGGCATTAGAAGAAAGTTTAAATGTAAAACTTGTTTTAATACCAGATGGTGAAGATCCAGATAGTTATGTAAATAAGGTTGGTACTACTGTCTTTCAACAATTTGTTGCAGCCAACAAAAAAGACTTTATCATATTTCAATTAGAAGTAATGATGAAGGAAGTTGGAAGAGATGTTAGTAAAAAGAGTGAAGTTGTAAACCAAGTTGCAGAAACGCTTAGTAAGATTAATAAAGCAGAAGATTTTATAAAGCAACAGGGTTATATTAAACAATGTTCTGAAATATTAAAAATTGATGAGGCTGGCTTAACCAATTTGGTCAATAAATTCAAAAGAGACAGAATTAGTAAAGATGAAAAAAGATTGCCATTTGAAGAAGCGAATTATCATTTACAACAAACACAACAAACGCAAAGTAATATAGATGAAAACATTACTTTATTAAATGAAGATGAGCTTCACGAAAGAAATGTATTAAGGGTTTTATTAGAGTATGGATTGAATAAATGGACAGAGGAGCAAACTACTGCTGAGTATATTTTCAGTGAATTAGAAACATTTCATTTCGACAATAAAGAACTTGAAGATCTGCTAAATATTTATCGTAGATTATATTACGAAAATCAACAACCCACTAACAAATCTTTTCTGTACAGTAATGATAAAAAAATGGCAGACTTGGTAGTCTCCATTACAATGTTTCCGTTTGAATTAAGTCAAAATTGGGATAAGGTTTTAGAGGGTATGAATATTAATAGCCGTGATGTAAGCCATCAAGATGTTGTAATGAGCTTGAATTATTTTAAGCTTAAAAAAATTAAGAAAATGTTTCTTCAAAACCAATCAGATATTGAAAAATCTAAAGACTTTGAAGAGCAAAAGCAGTTGATAGAAGTACACCGAAACTTAAAAGAAATTGAGCGAGAAATAACCAAGCAAATAGGCACTGTTATTTTTAAATAATCAAGTAATTTAATGAAATGCAAGAAATAAACTTATACAACCTTACTGATGATTTTGCATTTGAACTAGATTGTAATGCCAATGTAACTAAAATAATTTGGGGTAACAATAGGCCATTAGGATACTCAACTAACTTGATAATAGATAAACCAATTTGGAATTTTTTATTGCCAAATGCTACTGAAAAGTTGCAGTACTTGATTGTAAATTTAAAACGCAATGAAGTAAGAACTTGTGAATTGTTACTTGCATCTATAAATAAAAAAACATCTTGGTACAAAATTTCAATTACTTGTAAAGTAAACAATAAACAAAAATTTTATGTTGTATACTGTAACAACATAAATGAACTAAAAAAGCAAGTACTTATAAGTGAAGAAAGTTTAGAAAAACTGAATCAAGTAAACGAATTAAATAACCAAATAATTCATTCAACTCAAGCTATAATTTTAGTTTTAAATCACCAAAAAGAGATTGAATCTATTAGTAAAGGAGCAGAGAAAATACTTGGCTATACGAATACGGAATTAATTGGCAAAAAATGGTTCGAAACTATTTTGCCATCAACTAAATTCCCTGAGTTTGAATATGGATATGATTTATTTATTAACTCTAGACAAAAAAATAGAGTTATTACAGCCCCTGTTATTTGTAGGAATAATACACAAAAAACAATATCATGGAAAACAAGTAAAATTATTTCTGATGGAAAAGTAACTAGAACTGTGGCTGTTGGTAAAGACATAACAGAACTAACATTAAAAGTTAGCTTACTACAAGAAAGTGAAATTAGATTTAAAACACTAGCACAACTTGTGCAAATTCCACTATCATTTATATCGATTCATGGTAAAATTATATTTGTCAATAAGGCTTATACTAATGAATATGGATTTAAAGTAGAGGAAATCCCTACAGTGGAAACGCTACTCAATATTTGTTATAAAAATAAAAATGAAAGAAAAAAGGCTATTATAGACTGGCAACAAGAGCTTAGAACTATTGCTAAAGAGAAAAAAATTGTATCTAAAATATGCGACCTTTATACTAAATCAGGAGAAAAAAAAGTAGTACAGTATTCTGCTGTTTTAAGCAACGATTATATTTATTACTCTTACTTGGACATTACATCTCAAATAAAGAAAGAAAAGATTTTGCAAGAATCAAAAGAAGTTTTTAAGCGAATTGCTGAAAACACACCTGTTCCTATTGCAGGTTACGATGCTGTAGAATTGAAAGTGATTTTTACAAATAAAAAATTTGTCGATTCAATTGGGTACAGTTTTGATGAAATCAATAAAATGGACAATTGGGGTGATTTGATATTCTACGCAAATTTAAAAGAAAAAAAGCAGCTTGAGAAAGAATGGGAAAATGTTAAAGTTGAATTATTTTTAAATCCTTTGTCAACCATTAAAAATCTTGAACGTAAAATTGTTTGCAAAGATGGGTTTATTCGAGAATTTGAAATTGGTATCACTTATGAAAACAACACCATATACGCACTTTTTTACGATATTACTGAAAGAAAAAAAACACAAGCTAAACTATTTCAAAGCGAAATGCGGTTTAGAAATTTGGCAGAAAAAATTCATTTTCCTGTAGTATTTGTAAATGCTGAAGGTAAATTCCTTTTTATTAACAAAGCCTTTAGCGAAAAATTTGGATATACCATTAAAGACTTTCCTAACATAGAAACAGTACTAAAAAATGGCAATACAGACTCCGATGCAAAAAAAACCGGAATCAATAATTGGATGGCTGAAATTAATAAATTGTTTACAAGTAAAACAACGATTAATAGAATAAGTGATATTGAAACCAAGAATGGAGAGATAAGGCGAGTTGAATATTCAGCATCCCTGTCTGATGATTTTGTTTTTTATGTTTATTCTGACATTACAGAGCAGGTAAAAGCAGAACAACGATTAAAACTAAGCGAAGAAAAATTCAGAAATATAGTTGAATATCTACCTATTCCACTAGTTAGTTTAAATGCAGTTACTGGTTCATTGTTTTCTAATAAAATGCATCAACAATTAATTGGGTATAACAACACTACAAACGATAAAAATACCGAAATAAGCACATTTAGTATTAATGACCTAGTTGATTCTAAAGCAAAGAAAAATTTTTCTCAATTAATTAATAAAATAAGGAAAAATAAAAGTCTTCTACCAATTCTACGACCAACATATCAAGTAAAAATATTTTGTAAAGATTTGCAAACAAGAACCTTTGAAATAACTGAAAACATTTATGAAAAAACACTTTATACCTTATTTCACGATATTACAGATAGGTTAAAAGCAGAAAAATTGTTAAAAGAAAGTGAACAGAAATTTAAAGCACTAGCAGAAAACATGCCAATTGCAATCGGAGGTTACGATGCTGAAGAAAAAGTTATTTTTTTGAATAATTATTTCACAAAAATTACAGGCTATAAAATTAATGATGTACCAACAATTAAAGATTGGTATATGAAAACCCAGCCTAATACTGAAATTAGAAATACATTTTATAAGCATTGGACCGAGACAGTTTCTGACTTTAGGTCTAAAAAAATAGCTAAAAAGCCAGAAATAATTGCTACGGCTTTGTGTAAAAATGGAAAGTTTAAAACCTTTTCATTTTCGTTTAGTATTAACAACGAGAATACTTACATCCTAATTACAGATATTACTCAAGAAGAAATTGCTAAAAAAGAATTAGAGAAGTCTCACAATGAACTTAGAGAATTAGCGTCTTATTTGCAAGATATTAGAGAGGAGGAGAGAAAAAATATATCAAGAGAAATACACGATGAATTAGGGCAGCAACTTACAGGAATTAAAATGGATGTAAGTGCCATTCATAAAAAAAATATTATGGGTAACACCAATACTGCGAGTGATTTTAAGCAAGTATTTGAAATGATTAATGAATCGATTAAAACTATTAGAAAAATTTCATCTCAACTTAGACCCAGTATTTTAGACGATTTAGGCTTAATTGCAGCAATAGAATGGCAAACTACTGAATTTTCAAAACGAGCAAACGTTACTTGCAATTTTAATAACAAGTTAGAAGATATTATTTTAACCCCTGAAATACAATTAAATTTATTTAGGATACTGCAAGAAGCATTAACCAATATTCTTCGGCATGCATTTGCCAAAATTGTTACAATAAATCTGTATCAAAACGCTAAAAAAGTACACTTGCAAATTAAAGATAACGGCATTGGTTTTAATACAAATAACCCATCAAAAACTCTAGGCTTATTAGGAATGAAAGAAAGAGTATTAATGCTTAATGGTGTTTTTAAAATTGAAAGTAACATAAATAAAGGAACATCCATTTTAATTTCAATACCTTTAACATCGTTATGAAAATACTAATAGGTGACGACCATAGTGTGGTAAGAAAAGGACTAATTCAAATATTAAAAGAAGCTTACCCATTCTCAGAGATAACTGAAGCTACTAATGGTCCAGAGTTATTTAAACTAGCACTAAAAAATGATTATGAAATCATCATATCAGATATTACTATGCCAGGTAGATCGGGTATAGATTTTATTAAAGAGATAAAAGATATTCAACCCAAAACGCCAATACTCATTTTAAGCATTCATCCTGCTGAATTGTATGCTTTAAGAACCATTAAAGCTGGTGCGTCGGGCTACATTAATAAAGAAAGTGCTCCAGAGGAGCTGATAATCGCTGTAAAGCAACTGATAAACGGGAAAAAGTATATCACTAATGATGTGGCTGAAATATTATTCGAGTCTAAAAAAAATACAGGAAATCTGGCATTACACGATAGCCTATCCAATAGAGAATTTGAAGTGTTTAAATTAATCGCATCTGGCAAAACATCTAGCCAAATTGCAAAAGAATTATCACTAAGTTCAAATACGGTGAGCACTTATAAAACTAGGCTATTAGAGAAAATGAAATTAAAAAACATTGCCGATATCACACGTTATGCTATTGAAAACAAATTGTTTTAGTTTGTAGTGATTTAACTACATTAAATAAAGTGTTAATACTACTATTCTTTTCTTTAAACACTTGCAATTTTGCTTATAACTCCGTTTTTAAAACAGTATCCAAAAAAAACATTTTTAAATGAAATTTATTTTTATATTTGTATTGACATTACAAAAAAGTTAATGTGTTTTTAAATCCCAAATTAAATATCTAACCCCCTCCAAAACCTAACCTATGAAACATTTTCTAAAGGTATCCCAAATCATTGTTATTGCAGTAATTATTGCTTTCACTAATTTATCTACTAATAAAAGTAACTGGTCTAGCATTAACCTCACACCTGACGAGATGGAACATAGTGTTAAATTCCAATTAGCTAGAGGAGGCAACTGTAAAGGAGAATTTGAAAAATTAATTCCTGTTTTAGAAAGATTTATCAAAAAATCTTACGATGCTGAAAAAATAACCAATATTTTAGGAACTGCAAATACCATAAAACAAGAAAATAAATCAACTAAACTAATCTACAATTTATCTACCTCTTCAAATACTTGTCTCTTAGTTTTAACAGTACAAGACGATGTTTTAGTTGATTTCACTACTTTAAGTTGCAAATAATTATACATTATTTATTAAAGATCATTTTAAAAGTTACTTTTCCACATTTAATGTGTAGAATTTACATTTTAAATAAATATCTTATCATTGCAGCTAATTCATCAAACTTAAACCCATGAATTTTAAGAATTATTCTGTTCCTTATGAAATAAATGAACAGTACAAGAAAAAAGCTGCATATTTTTCAATGGAGTATGCAATTCATCAACCATTAAAAATTTATAGTGGCGGATTAGGTTTTTTGTCAGGTTCGCATTTACGAAGTGCATATGAACTGAAACAAAATATGATTGGTATTGGTATTTTATGGAAGTATGGCTACTACGATCAAACACGTAATCTTGACCAAACCCTGCAACCAGCGTGGATGGAAAAAACTCCTACTTTTTTAGAGGAGACTGGAATTAAGTTTCAGATTATGATTCATGATGCACCTGTTTGGGTAAAAGCAATGTACTTAAATCCCGAAACATTTAATTCTGCTCCATTATTTTTATTAACAACCGATTTGCCTGAGAACGACCATATTTCTCAAACAATAACACATCGTTTATACGATGCCAATGTTTCAACTAAAGTTGCACAATTTATTTTACTTGGTGTTGGGGGTGCGAAACTTATTGAAGAGTTAGGTTTTAATCCTGATGTTTATCACTTAAATGAAGCACACGGTATTTCAGCAGCATTTTGGTTACTACAAAATAAATTTAAAAGCGTTCAAGAGTTAAAAAAACATTTAGTATTCACGACACATACACCTGAAGAAGCAGGTAATGAAAAACATGATATTTACTTGTGCCATAAAATGACGTATTTCTGTGGTTTGAGCATAGATGAAGTAAGAAGATTAACTGGTATTCAAGACGACCAATTTAATCACTCATTAACTGCTTTAAGATTTGCACGAAAATCAAATGGCGTTTCAAAACTGCACGGTGAAGTGAGCAGAGAAATGTGGGGAAAATATGATGGAATTTGTCCAATTACATCAATAACAAATGCTCAAAACTATACCTACTGGGCAGATGAGCCTTTGTATAGACATATGGATGCTGATAACGATTTGGGCATTGAAGACAGAAAGTGGTATTTGAAAAAGAGAGCTTTTGAAATTGTAGCAGACCAAACAGGTAAATTATTCGATCCTAAAGTATTAACAATTGTTTGGGCAAGAAGATTTGCAGGATACAAACGTGCCGATATGTTAACTTATGATATGGAGCGTTTTGAAAAAATGTTAAGTAACACAAAATATCCTGTACAAATTATTTGGGCAGGAAAGCCATATCCTGTTGATTATCCTGCCATCACACAATTTAATAATTTAGTGCATTTAAGCAAAAAATACAAAAATGTTGCTGTATTAGTTGGATATGAATTATTCTTGAGTAGAAGATTGAAACAAGCTGCTGATGTATGGTTAAATAATCCTCGTGTACCACGTGAAGCTAGTGGAACAAGTGGTATGACTGCAAGTATGAATGGTGCAGTTAATTTAAGTACTGATGATGGATGGATACCAGAATTTGCTAAAAATGGTGTAAACAGTTTTGTTGTACCAAAAGCAGATTACGCAAATATGCACACTAACGAACAGGATGAATATGATTTGAATAAAACGTATGAAATCTTAGAAAATGAAATCATACCTATGTACTATGATAATTATTCAAAATGGCTAAGTGTTGTAAAAGAGGGAATGAAGGATGTGAGAACAGAATTTGATAGTAATAGAATGGCTCACGAATACTACGAAATAATGTATAAATAAAATTATATCGCTATTGTAAAAAACCTCAAGTTAAACGCTTGAGGTTTTTTGTTATAAACTCACCTAATAGTAATCTCTCAACCTTACTTTTGCCACAATGCAAAAAATACTTGTTATACAAACTGCTTTTATTGGTGATGCTGTTTTAGCAACAGGTATTGTAGAAAAATTGCATAATACTTATCCAAATGCTGCCATAGATTTTATGGTTCGCAAAGGCAATGAAGGGTTGTTTAGTAATCATCCTTTTCTAAATAAAGTAATTATTTGGGATAAAAAGCAAAGTAAATACAAGCATTTGTTAGAATTGCTTAAACAAATTCGTGTAACAAAATATGATGTTGTCATTAATGTTCAACGTTTTGCAGCAACAGGTATTTTAACTGCATTTTCCAAAGCAAAAAAGACTATTGGCTTTGATAAAAACCCATTTAGTTTTTTGTTTACTACCAAAGTAAAGCACATTGTTAGCAATGCTCTTAACCCTTTACATGAAATAGAACGAAATCAAATGTTGATAGCGTCTATTGCAAGTGGTGAAGCAATGAAACCAAAGCTATATCCATCGCAACAAGATGAGGAAAAAATTGAAATTTATAAGCAACAATCGTATATTACCATTGCTCCAGCCTCTGTTTGGTTTACCAAGCAGTTTCCTACA
>JBMLRA010000114.1:0-1282 GCA_049241265.1 Chitinophagaceae bacterium | reverse complement strand
TGAAGTTCCAAACAAAAAGTGGAGGAAATTTTATAGCGTGTTTAAGCTGCATTTTTTAAATTGTTAATAATAGATTGATAATATTCAGTGATAGTTAAATTGTTTAATTGTTTGTGTCTTCTTTTAGTGTTATAAAAAGTTTCAATGTATTCAAAAATAGATAGTGCAGCTTCTGCTTTAGTTTGATAGTTTTGATGATAAATAAGCTCCGTTTTTAGGGTTTTAAAGAATGATTCTGCAACTGCATTATCCCAACAATTTCCTTTTCTACTCATACTTCTAACAATATTTTTATATGCCAGTAATGTGTTCGTAAATTCTTTACAAGCATATTGGATGCCTCTATCTGAGTGAAAAATAAGTGGTTGTTCTTTGTTGATGGGTCTATTCATTTTTGCCATTTTAAAAGCTGATATAACAGTATCATCAGCCTTCATTGTATGGCTTAAAGCCCAACCAATTACTTTTCTATCAAATAAGTCTATCACTGTTGTTAAGTATAACCAGCCTTGTTTTGTAGCTATATAAGTAATGTCTGATACCCAAACTTGATTTTGCTTGGTAGTAGTAAAATTTCTGTTTAAAATATTATCTACTACTGGATATTGATGTGATGAATCAGTAGTTACTTTATACTTCTTTTTTACAATGCTTCTTAACTGATTTTGTTTCATTATTTTGGCTACTAAAACTTGCGATACTTTAATACCTTTCATATTTAATTCTTTGGTTACTCTTGGGCTACCATACCTGTATTTGCTAGCTTTATACGCTATTTTAACTGCTGATTGTAGCATTATATTTCGTAGTTTTCTTTTACTGGGCACCTGGCGTAACCATTTATAATAACCACTTTGACTTACCTTAAATACTTGACACATCTTCCCAACAGGAAATTCATTTTTATAATCTTGTATAAACTTATATTTTACCTGTCGCTCTTGGAGAAGATGCCAAGTGCCTTTTTTAAGATGTCGCGTTCCAATTCTGCATCTTTTAGTGCTTTACGTAGTGCAATGTTTTCAAGTGCTTCTTTACTTTTTGAAACAGTTTTATAACTGCCATCTAATTTTCCTTCTTTATATTCTTTTTTCCAACGTGTAATATTTTTTGAAGGAATCCCTAATTCATCTGCTACGGATTGTAGCTCTTTGCGATGAATACTTAATTCTACAGCTTTAATTTTAAAATCTAAACTGTAACTTCTTTTTAATTGTTCCATAATGTCAAAGTAAACCTAAACACTCTTAACTTTTTTCTCTACTCAAAGGTAGTAGCTCCA
>JBMLRA010000113.1:0-2483 GCA_049241265.1 Chitinophagaceae bacterium | reverse complement strand
GCTGTCGTTATAAAATTTTGCCGAGGCAATAGTTAAACCAACATTATAGGTATTATTTTTCTCTCTTGTATACGATAACTTTTTAACATAGTTCTCGTATAAAGTTATATTCTCAAACATATCTCTAACTAAATATTGTAAACTATCTGGAGTTGCTTGGTATAAATAGTTGATAAATTCAAAAGCTGTTGTATATGGTGGTTGTTGAAATTGTACTTTATTAATGTAGGCTTTTAAAGCATTATTTAGATTTTCTTCTCCTATGTAATCCTTTAATGCATACATAATAACACTACCCTTATTGTAATGAATATATTGCTGATTTTCTGTAAGCATTAATGGGAGCTCTCCTTTACTTTCAAAAGTTCTTCCTTTTAAATATGTATCCATTTCATACTTTAAAAACTTTTTCATTGCATCCTTGCCATATTCCTTTTCCATCACCATCAATGCACTATATTGACTCATTGTTTCACTCATTAACACACTGCCTTGTACGTTGCCCCCAATTACTTGATGAGCCCACCACTGATGTGCTACCTCGTGTGCAGTAACATAAAATGGAACATCAATTTTATCTACATCATCTTCAACTTTTGTAATAAAACCAATACTTTCAGAGAAAGGAATTGTATTAGGGAAAGATTGTGCAAATGATTGATACCTTGGAAACTCAATGATTCTAACTTGTCTGTGCTGATAAGGCCCAAAGTTTGATGTGTAGTAATCTAATGCTTTCTTAACACCTTTTATCATTCTACCAATATTATACTCGTGTCCTTTGTTGTAATAAATTTCGATATTAACATCATTCCATTTATCCTTTTTTACCTCATACTTAGCACTCAAGAAAGAATAAAAATTGAGTATCGGACTATCCATTTTATAAGTAAAATAATGCCTACCATCTTTGCTCCATTCTTTTTGTAAATAACCTGGAGCAATAGCTATTTGTCCTTCATCTGTACTAACTGTTGTTTCAAATCTTATCCAGTCTGCATCATTTGAAATATAATTATTCATTCTTGCAGCACTATCTGTAACTTTTGCCATTCTTGCTTTTGGAGCTAATCCATATTCTATTCTTGCTGTATTTTCTCCAAGTTCTGCATTTTCAGAATAACCAAAACTTGGGAAATAATTGTTATTGATAAAAGTACCATTGCCAACAACTGGTGAGCTTGCTTTATCAAAATATCCACGTGGTTTGTACCAAACATCAAATTCAAAATTTATTGAATCATTGGGCTGTAAAGGTTGCAGTAATTTTAATATTTTAATACCATTTTCTTTATCACTTAATACTTCTTTAAATGGCGATGTTGGATTTAATTTAGAAAAAACATAAGCACTTTTTTTACCGCCAATATAGTTGATGTAAATACTATCAATAGCCACTGCATTTTTATTTTTTAAAGTATAAACACCAACAACGTGTAGCTCTTTAGTTTTTGTGTACATATCAACATTAACAGTAGTTGCAACAATTCTTGGTTGTAATAATGCAGCATATTTTTTATACGTTTTTTCATAATCAGCTTGTTTTTTCTCAGCTTCTTTTACTGGTGTATGATCTACAACAACTCTCTCTTCATAATAAATAAAAGAGCCAAATAAAACGACCATTAACAAGCAACCGAGCATTGCTAACTTATACTTTGTATTGTAGAAATATTTTGATAGTTTGAATCTTGATATGATTGACTTTTCTTTTCCTCTTGCATAAACAAGTACAGATAACAAACTTAAAAATGCTGCAATGCTTGTCCAGTAAACTCTGAATATAGGCCATTGAATAAATGTAGAGCCATAGCCATTCATATCAGAATATGGATCAGATGAACCACTATCATTAAAGTCTAATAAAAACACATCCCACTCAAGCAATCCAAAAATTATAGGCAGTATAACAATAGGTATTAAACAAAAGAAAAAGCCTAAAAATTTATTAGGTGAATACACTTGTACACTTAAACAAAATGCTATAAACACTGCACCTACAATAGTTGTTCTAATAACATAAACAAGATATTGCAACAAATCAATATGATAAAAACCATTGTACAACTGAATTAAGATACCTGCACCACAGGCTATTAGATTTAATAATGAATAAGCTAAAATTAATCCTACCAATTTAGATGAAAACAAAACTGCATTACTTACTGGGCTTGCACCAACAAGCTCATCCATTTTGGTTTCTCTATCTCGCCAAATAATTGTACCACTGTAAAATATCACAAAAATCATAGCATATAAACCAATAGAACCCACTGCATCTTCAATTACTTTATAGGTAACCATATAGGTTGGTGAGTCGTACATCGAATCCATAAACTTTACTATCAACAACATTGTGCCAATACCTAATGCACACATTATAATATAGAAAATAATTTTGCTTAATTTTTTAAACTCAAAAAAACACAAAAACCAAGTCTGTTGCAAAGCTGATTTTAAAGAAAATATTTGTTGCACTTTTG
>JBMLRA010000112.1:0-5301 GCA_049241265.1 Chitinophagaceae bacterium | reverse complement strand
TTTCAATATCATCTTTATGGATACCATTATTTGTTCTTTGCAAAAACATATCTGACTGCAAATTTTTGTTAAACAAATTCAACAGATTATCCTGCTGTAATTGACTTTGGTAGTTGCAAATAATATTGTCATTTTTTGTTGCAGCAATTTGCGTGTAAACTTTTACAACTAGTGGCAGAAATTCGTTTAAAAATGTAGTTCTAATTTCAAAAATTAATGTCCCGAATATTGATAATTGCTCTGTTAATATACTCAGTAAAGTATCATCTAAAATATTGGTAGCTGCATATTGTTTTAGCAAGCTATTTCTTTGTTGTAAAAGATTATTATAGGCAATTAAATGCTGGAGATATTCATCATTAATTTGAGATACAATTACATCTATAAATCTTCTTCTTAATTCACTAGCACCAGTAATTAATTCAACATCATCTGGTGCAATCATAACACAAGGAATTTTGCCTATATGTTCTGATAATTTTTTGTATTCTTCATTGTTAAAATAAAATTCCTTTTTGTTATTTTCTCTTAATATGCACGTAATATTTGATGTGTGATTATTTAAAGAATAATTCCCTTCAATTCTAAAACCTTGTAAACTGCGATGTACATTGCTTGAATCGGTTCTGCTAAAATAACTTTTTGAAAACGAAAGGTAATATATGGCATCTAATAAATTCGTTTTTCCTGCACCATTTGGCCCACAAATACCTACAATATTTTTTTTAAAATTAAATTGTTTGGTGACGTAGTTTTTAAATTGAGTTACTGTAATATTTTGCAGCTGTAGCATTGGTGCAAAGTAAATATCAAAACTTAGTTAAAAAATGTAAAAATTCTATTCATTTTATGCACCAATAAACATAACACAGGTTTCACCCATATATTTGTTTTGCAAACAAACAGAATGAAAAAAAAGATTGCACTTGTTACTGGAGGTTATAGTGGAGAAGCAGAAATTAGTTATAAAAGTGTTATAACTGTTGGCAATAATATTGACAACAATAAATTTGATGTTTATAAAATTGACATTACCACTAAAGGCTGGTTTTATATAACTGATAGCAATGAACAATTTGAAGTTGATAAAGACGATTTTTCAATTGTAAGCAATGGCAATAAAATAAATTTTGATGCAGCGTTACTTTGTTTGCATGGTACACCTGGAGAAGATGGAAAATTGCAAGGATATTTTGATATGATTGGTTTGCCTTACACAAGTTGCGATGCAGCAACATCAGCCTTAACCTTCAATAAAAGATATACAGTTGCTGTAGCTGCTTTTGGTGGAATAGCTGTTGCAAAAAGTGTTCATTTATTTAAACATACTCCTATTGATGTTACAGAAGTTTTAAACCAAATAAAATTGCCAGCATTTGTGAAACCTAATAATGGGGGCAGTAGTTTAGGAATGAGTAAAGTTATTGATAGCACTGAAATGCAAGCTGCAATTAATAAAGCTTTTGCAGTAGATAGTCAAGTTTTGGTTGAGGAAATGATTGTTGGTAGAGAATTTACGGTTGGTGTATTTAAAACAAAAGGACAAATTATTGTTTTGCCAATAACTGAAATTATTACTACAAATGATTTTTTTGATTATGAAGCAAAGTATTTAGGTAAAAGCACTGAAGTTACACCTGCAACTATTCCAGATGATATAAAATATCAACTTGAAGCATCTGCAACAAAGGCTTATGAATTGTTGAATTGCAGAGGAATTGTGAGAATTGATTTTATTTATAATCAAGAACAAAATAATGCCTATATGCTTGAAATAAACACAGTTCCTGGACAAAGTCAAGCTAGCATTGTGCCACAACAAGTATTAGCAATGGGTTGGACACTGGAACAATTTTATACAGCCGTTATTGAAGAAGCTTTTCATAGAAAATAATTTAGAATTAATAATCAATAATCAATAATTACATTGTTCAAATTCATTACACATAAAAGTCTATTAATAAATATACTTGTTGGAATTTTTCTAACACTATTGTTGGTATTTTTTTTCTTTTTTATGCTAGGTTGGATAACTGGACATGGAGAATATGAAAAAGTACCAACTGTTACAGGAAAAAACATTGAAGCTGCAAAGGCAATGTTACAAGCAAAAGGATTTGCAGTTGAGGTGGTAGATTCTGTTTATGATATGAACCAACCTAAATTGAATGTATTAAAACAATCGCCAGAACCTGATGCTACAGTTAAACAAGGTAGAACAGTATATTTAACCATTAATAGGCAAGTTGCACCAACTGTTGATATGCCAAATTTGGTTGGATTATCTTATAGAAGTGCAGTTTTATACCTTCAAGGAATGGGATTAAAAGTTGGTGATACTACTTATAAATTTGACATTGCTAAAAACTCGGTTTTAACACAATTACTCAACGGGGTTGAAATTAAGCAAGGTGCAAAAGTGCCTATTGGTAGTGCAATTAGTTTTGTGTTGGGTAGTGGTTTAGGTGAAGAAGAAATGGATGTTCCAGATTTAGTAGGTTTAACTTACACCGAAGCACAAAGTGTTTTGGCAAATATGAATATTAGTATAGGGCTTCCTATTTTACTTGATGCTGCCATAAAAGATACAGCAAAAGCATTTGTTTCAAAACAAGATCCCATTGTATTTACGGAGCCTATACTTGGGCAAAGGGTAAATAACAAAATAAGACCAGGGCAAGTAATTGATGTGTGGCTAACACTTAATGCACCTGTAAAAGATTCAACTGCTGTTAAACCAAACTCTGATAATTCAAACACAAATCCATAATAAAATGTTTAAAACAATAACTGCTCAAGAAGTAAAAAATAGGCTTGATGCTAACGATAAGCTTAATTTAATTGATGTAAGAGAACCACACGAAAATGCTGAGTTTAATATTGGAGGAACTTTATTGCCACTGGGGAAAATTCAAACAATGCAGATTGATGATATTGAAGATTTAAGAAGCGAAGAAGTAATTGTTTATTGCAGAAGTGGAATGCGTAGTGCACAAGCTGCTATGATTTTACAACAATTAGGCTTTTCAAATGTTCTAAATCTTGAAGGAGGAATGGTTGGTTGGAAAGATTCAATTAAATAATTATGTTTTTATAAAGTGAAGTTTTTTATAAAACTATTTTTTTCGGTTTTACTCGTATTGGTTGCGTTTAACGTTGCTTCCCAAACATCGTTTTTGCAAGAGCAGCTTACATTTCCTAGAGTAGAGCAAACTTTTCGTTTGAAACAAGATTCTATAAAAAAGCAATTTGAAAAAGCAAATCTTTCTTATCCTCCTAAGCAAGTTTATTTAAGAAGTTTTAAGTATGATAGTGAACTTGAGCTTTGGGTTAGAAATTCAAGTAAAGATACTTTCAAGCTTTTTAAAACTTATAAAGTTTGTGCACTAAGTGGAAGCCTTGGTCCTAAAAGGATAGAAGGCGATTTTCAAGTTCCCGAGGGCTTTTATCAAGTAAACAATTTCAATCCCAAAAGTATCTATCACCTTTCACTGGGTATTAATTATCCCAATGCATCAGATGAAATGCTGAGTGACTCTACAAAGCCAGGGGGTGATATTTATGTTCATGGTGGTTGCGTAACTGTTGGTTGCATTCCAATAAAAGACAACCAAATTGAAGAGGTTTATATGATAGCTTCTTTGGCAAAAGAAAATGGACAAGATTTTATTCCAGTTCACATTTTTCCTGTTAAATTCAACAGTACAAAAAGCTATCATTATTTGGCTCTAACTTGTAAAGAAAATAAAGATTATCAAGAATTTGCTGTAACTCTACAGCAGGTGTACGACTATTTTAATCATTACAAAAAACTGCCTATTATAGGTGTCGATGGTAAAGGAAATTATGTTGTAATTAAATAATTTATTGCAACAATTAATTTGCTACAGACAATTTTTAAAAGCATCGATGTTGGGTAAAATGGTTATGCAAATTAGGTTGTTTGCAACCACACATTACATTTGTAGTGTTATCAACTAACGCATTGCAAAAATGAACCAACTCATTAGCATTATTATTCCTGCTTTTAACGAAGAAAAAAATGTGAGCATTATTGCCGCTGCAATTGAGCAGGTTTTCGCAAATACAAAATATACATACGAAATTATTTTTGTAGATGATGGTAGTAAAGATGATTCAGCCAATGTTGTAAAGCAACTGTCCCTCAAAAACGATAATATCAAATACATTTTTTTCTCAAGAAATTTTGGAAAAGATAATGCCCTGAGTGCTGGTTTGCAAAAGGCAAAAGGAGATGCCATTGTTACGATAGATGCAGATATGCAGCATCCTCCAGAAATGATTTTGCAAATGATAGAATTATGGCAACAAGGCAATGAGGTTGTTTATACTTATAGAGAAGAAAAAAATGAACACGCTAGTAAAATCAATCATCTTGGCTCATCATTATTTTACAAAACCATTAATAAACTTTCAGACATTGAACTTGAAGATGGTACTGCTGATTATAGATTAATTGATAGAAAAGTAGTAGATGTATTAAATGCTTTGCCAGAGAACGATCCCTTTTATAGAGGTTTAGTAAAATGGGTTGGCTTTAATCAAAAAAGTATTCCATATACACCTAATGAACGCAATGAAGGTGTTACTAAATACAGTAAAAGAGCTTTAACTCGTTTGGCACTTAAAGGCATTACATCATTTAGTACTAAGCCATTGAATATTGCAATTTATTTAGGTTTCACCTTTTCTTTGTTATCCCTTCTTTATATACCATATGCAATTTTAAGTTTGTATTTTGGATGGGATGCATTATCAGGATGGGCTTCTATAATAGTTACCATTGCATTTTTCGGTGGATTGCAGTTAATGATTCTTGGCATTATAGGTCTTTATTTAGGCAAATTATTTATGCAAAACAAGCAACGACCACATTTTATAATAAAAGAAACCAATATCAAATAAATGGCTAAGCCTGCAATATTTCTAACGTTTGATGTAGAGGAGTTTGATTTGCCATTAGAATTCAATCAGCATATTAGTATTCAAGAACAAATGGAAGTTGGTATGCAAGGATTGGCAGCCATTTCGCCTTTACTAAACCAATATGAAATACAATGCACATTATTTACCACAGCTAATTTTGCACAACATTTTTCTGCAGAAATAAAGGAATTATCACATAAACACGAAATAGCATCTCACACATATTACCATACAACTTTTGCAACAGAAGATTTGTTATCATCAAGATTAAAGCTGGAAGAAATCACAGGAAAAAAAGTAATTGGTTTAAGAATGCCAAGGTTAAAAGATGTAACTGTTGAGGAAGTGAAAAAT
>JBMLRA010000111.1:0-24250 GCA_049241265.1 Chitinophagaceae bacterium | reverse complement strand
TAAGCATATCTACTTTTACTTGAGATATGTCTTTGCCTTTGAGGAGGTCTTGGGAAAAAGTATTAGAAGTACTAAAAATGAAAAAGAAAATTGCCATTAAAACCTTTAATTTTCTTAACAAAAACATATTTTTATTTTTCACTTTCTTTAAAATTGTTTTTTTGGTAAATTTTTAAACACTTTAAACATTAAATCGCTTGTAGGAAAAATTACTACCCAAACTGTTAAAAACAGCAACATAAAATCTACATATAAACTTTGATTTTGCTGATACCAAATTTCTAATTTAGCCTTATAAGGTTGTACTATTTGCTTGTAGGCTTCACGTGGTGGTAATCCACTTTGAGTTAATATTAATTCTTCATCTCTAAACAAAACACTACCAGCTCCTGTAAGCCCTGGAGTTGCGTCATACACTTTGTATTTTAAATCTTCAGGAAAATCTTCAAAGCCTCTTGGCATTAAAGGTCTTGGGCCTACAAAACTCATATCGCCTTTTAAAATATTTACCAATTGTGGTAACTCATTTAGTTTTGTTTTTCTTAAAAAATTTCCTGCTGGCGTAACTCTTGGGTCGTTGCGTAAAGTAATATCGCCTGTACCCATATTAGGACTATTTTTAAGCATGGTAGCAAACTTCCAAATCATAAATATTTGATTTTTAAAGCCTACTCTATCTTGCTTATAAAAAATTTCTCCTTCGCCAGTACATTTTAAAATAATAAGTATGGGCAAAAGCAGAGGCAATAAAATCATAATTGCCAACAAGGCTACAAAAATATCGGCAGTACGTTTTACAATTTTATACATTATTGCTGATAAAAGGTTTTTATTGCAGAAGCAACCACTTCTAAGTCTTGATTAGAAATATTGGTACTTGAGGGAATGCTTAAACAAGTAGTATATACCTTTTGAGAATTATCATTATGGGTATGATACACACAATCTTTGTACATAGGCAACAAGTTCATTGGAGCCCAAAACGGACGGCTTTGAATTTGCTGGTCGTTAAGATGTTTTAGTAATTCTTTTTGTTTGTTTGTTTTTACTGTAAAAAGCCAACCATTATCGTTTACACCCTCTGATATTTCTTGAAATTGAATATCACCCACACCAGTTAGTTGTTGTTTGTAATAACTAACAATTTCCCTTTTTCTGTTTATGAAAGAGGGTAACTGTTCCATTTGTGCTAAACCCACAGCAGCAAGAATATTTACCAATCTGTAATTATAGCCTACTTCATCGTGTATATACTCAAAAGGATCACTTTTTGCTTGAGTACTTAGATGTTTTGCTTTTTTTGCTAAGGCTTCATCATCTGTTACTATCATACCACCACCACCAGTGCTTATTATTTTATTGCCATTAAAACTATAAATACCCATTTTACCAAAACGCCCAGCATGTGTGCCATTGTAAGTAGTGCCTAAAGCTTCGGTGCTATCTTCAAAAAACTCAATGCCATATTTATTGCAAATGGCAATAAATCTATCCATATCAAACAAATTGCCCTGTACATGTACTGGTACAACAAGTTTAATTCTTCTGCCATTTTCATTATAAAACAACTCACCGTTTTTTTGCTCGGTTTTAGTAGCTAAAAAATCTTCCAACACATCTAAGTCCATTTGCCAAGTATTGGGGTGTGTATCAATTAAAATGGGTTCTGCTCCTAAATAAGTAATTGAATTAGCTGTTGCAATAAAGGTAATATTGGGCATTATTACATAATCTCCCCTTTGCACGCCATACATTTGCAAACACAAGTGCAAAGCACAAGTACCATTTACAACGGCAATACCAAATTTTGCATTAGTATATGCAGCAACTGCTTCTTCAAACTTAGTTACATAGCTACCAACGCTGCTTATCCAACCAGTATCTAAACACTCTTTTACATAAGTCCACTCGTTACCTGCTATATTAGGTACACTTAATGGAATAAATTTATTATTACTCATATACGTTTTTGCCTGTTTCTAAATAGTTTTTGTACCACAATAAAGTTTCTTTTAAGCCATCTTTCCAATCTACGGTAGCCTCATAGTTTAATTCAGCTTTTGCTTTACTAATATCTGGACATCTACGAGAAACTGAACCTGGATAAGTTGGTGCATATTCATATTCACCCTCAAACTCAAATATTTTTCCTGCTTCTCTAATTAAATCTTCAATGGTAATTTCTTGCTGTGAACCTAAATGATAAATTTTACCATTTGTGCCTTCAGTTTCCATTGCTTGCACTGTTCCTTTTGCAGCATCATCAATAAAGTTAAAAGAACGGGTTTGATCGTGTCCATAAATTTTAAATGGATTTTCTTTAGCCAAATAGCGTTGAGCTAAATGTGGAATAACATGTTTAAAGCCCATACGTGGCCCAAACACATTATGATAACGAACAATGGTACACTCAAATCCTAATACTCGAGCATAGTTTAAAAAACCACTTTCGCCTAGCATTTTGGTAACTGCATAGGTAAAACGCGGATGCCCAATATCCTGAATACTAAGAGGTACTTCTTCAGGTGTTGGAACAGTATATCCAAATGCTTCAATAGTGCCAGCATAGCATTCACTTGTGCTGGTAAACAATAGTTTTTTAATGCCTTTGTTGGCACGTATCCATTCTAAAGTGTTGTAAATTAAAGCGGTATTTATTCTAATTATTTCGTGAGGAATGCTGTTGGCATTATCTACTCCAACTACACTAGCAAGCATATATACATAATCATATTCATTACCCAAATTTTCAAAGGTTTCTGGCTTTGTAAAATCGCCTTCAATAACTTGAATATTTCCTTTTTGTACTAAGGTTACAAAATAATCATCTTGCTTTCCACGAGCAAAATTGTCGGCAATGGCAATTTCGTAGTCTCTATTTTCTACTAAAAACTTGGCTATATTATAGCCAATAAAACCAGCACCTCCTAATAATAAAACTTTCTTTTTTTGCATATTATAAATCTCCTCTTCCCAATACTTTTACAGTATGGGTTTGTTTTAATAAATTAATGATAGTATTATTAAATACACCAATTGTATCGTAAATAAATGTTGATTGCTTTTGTAGCAAAGTTTCAATTACAGATGGATTATCTCTATAGTCTTTATGCCCAGTTGTTATCACAATGGCATCGTAATTATCACTTAAAACTTCAGCTAAATTGCTGTTAGGTTTTAAGTTCATTTCTTCCCAATAAGGTACGTGTGGATCATGTAAGGTTACAATACAATTTTCAGCTAATAATTTTTTATAAAAGCCTTCTACTGGAGTATACCGTGTATCGCCAACATCGTTTAAATATGAAACGCCTAACAATAAAATCTTTTTGTTTTGTAAAGATGATGGAAATTGTTTCTTAAAGAACTCAAAAGCATATACAGGCATTCTATCGTTTATTTTCACCCCTTTTTCGCTTTGTGATAATGCTTCTGAACTATTAAACAAGTTTTGCTTTGACCAACTTGCTAATAAAGGATCTTTAGTAAGGCAATAACCCCCTACGCCTAAACCTGGTAACATAATATTTTTATGGGTTGGTCTCATACGAATGGCATTAACCACTTCGTAAATATCAACACCAGCTTCTTCTGCAAAACGACTCCATTCTACCATAAAAGCAATGTTCATAGCTCTAAAACTATTTTCTAAAACCTTTGCCATTTCGGTAGCATTGGTATTGCCTAATCGAGTTAATGGATATTCATCTGTTTTAATAACAGTTCTTAAAAAAGTTTCAGCAGCTATTGCACTGGCTTCATCTACACCACTAAAAACTCTGTAAAAATTTTGAATAGAATCGATATACTTTGGACCAGGCATTACACGCTCGTAACTATGTGCAACTTTGATTTTGTTTGCTTGTAGGCCTCTTTGTTTTAACTGATCTTCAATTATTGGTTTTACTATTTTTTGAGAAGTTCCTGGAGGCACTGTAGTTTCTACCAAAACCAAAATATCTTCTTTACAATTTTTACCAATGGTTTCAATTGCTTTTTTAAATGGATTAAGATTTACATCATATCCTTCTAAAACATTTTCATTATTCGATTTTTTTTGTACATCCAAATTAATATCCACCACAATTACATCTGCTTTGCTATAAGCATACGCATCGTAGGTAGCTAAAAAATTACCTTTTGCTCTAGAATTGTTATAATAAATTTCAATTTTGGGGTCATCTGCAACAACAGGAAAAATACCTTCATTTATACCACAAATTTTCCAATAGGTGTTTTCATTGGGCAAGTCTATACCAATTACTGCATATTCTTCTGTAAGGGCATTAGATACAACAATACTCATTACTGCACCTACAAAGCCTAAGCCTTGAACTACCACAACTTTTTTGCCTTCATTATTTTGCAAAAATTCATCTATTTGCTGTTGATGATTTAAAGTAGTTGGAATTAAATATTCTTTCCCCGTTAAAGGACTTACAGATTTTTTTTGTTGAATTGTATTTATATCACTCATTATTTTGGTTGAACTTATTTTTCTATGGTACGTTGTGGATTACCTACTACGGTTGTATTAGCACTTATGTTTGAAATAATGGTTGAGCCTGCACCAATAGTAACATTATCTTCAATAACTACACCTTGCTTAATTACAGCATTGGCACCTATAAAACAGTTGTTACCTATTTGTACATTACCACAAATTACTGCACCTGGTGCTATATGTGTGTAATTGCCAATATTGCATTCATGTTCAATTACACAGCCTGTATTGCAAACTACACCTTCGCCTATTATAGCCATAGCATTAATAGAAGCATTGGCAGAAACTAAAACGCCAGAACTTAGATTTGCATAAGTTGATACTGTTGCTTTAGGATGAATAGCATTGGCAAACAGAAAACCATTGGACAAAAGTGTTTGTGCTACTTTTATACGAATATTGTTGTGCCCAATGGCAATAAATGCTTCAACTTCTTTGTTATTTATTTTGGTATGAACTTCTTTTTCGCTGCCCAAAAATTGTATGTTAAAAGGGTTGTCTTTTTTCTCTTCTACATCACAATAACCTACTACAGTTTGTTGGTTTAAGTAAAACACATCTAACACCACTAAAGCATGACCACTATAGCCTACAACAAAAACTGGTTTGTTTGATTTCATTAAGTTTACAATTAAATTATTGAGATATAGTTTTTTGCCAGTTTGTCAAAACTCCTTTCCTCAACAATGAAGTTTTTACATCTTGCACCCATACTCTTTAATTCTGCCTTAGTTTTGCAAGAATATTCTAGTATAGTATTTGCCAAAACATTTACATCATGAAATGGCACAAAGGTTCCACCATTACACTCATTTATCATAGATTGATACCCTGAAAACGAACAAATTATCGGCTTCTCCGCATACATGTAATCAATCCATTTATTTCGTGACAATCCATAATCTGCCAATGTGGAGTCAAAGCTATCGTATGCAACTGTAATTTTTTGCAAAAATGCATTAACTTGATTTTTAGCAATACTATCAAAAAAAAAGACTTTAGTTAAATTTAACTCTTTAGCTATTTCCTTCAATTTTTCTCGTTGATTGCCATCTCCTAAAATTGCAAAATAAACCTCTTCTCCTTTTAATATTTCAGCAGCACTTATTAAATTTTCTAATGGATTGTTTGCGTTTATAGTTCCTGCATATCCTATAATAAATTTATCAATTGGCAGTTGGTTTGATATTTCAATTGGGCAAGTTTGCTGCAATTTTTGTAAATAATACTCTAAATCAATACCTTGAGGTATGCAGTAAGCTGTTTTATTAATACCCAAATTGTTTAAATGCAATTGCAAGTTTGGTATTGTTCCAACAATTCTATCTGCTTTTTGATATGCAAACTTTTCAATAAACGCCAAAAAAATCATAAATGGATGCCACTTTGAAAAACCACCAAGAATTATTGGACTTAATGGCCAAATATCTCTCACTTCAAACACAAATTTACACTTATATTTCCACGAATAATAAATACCGGTAATTGCAGAAAGAAGCGAAAGTGAAGAAACAATGATTACATCTGGTTTATCTATTTTACATTTATTTAATGTAAACAATTGCCATTCAAAATGAAACCAACTTAAAATTCTTTTTAAATTGGACGTAGAATTATGAGATAAAGTGTTTAACCAAATTGTATCTACACCATCTATTTTTTCAGTATAGCTTTTTCCTTTAAATTTTGGAAGACTACATGTTAAATGGCTAGAATTTGAAGTAAAAATGGTAACTTTATTATTACTTTTTACCCATTCTTTTCCTAAGTAAAAGTGGCGTGTTCCAAAAAAATATTTAATTGGTGTAGCATAAAAACAAATTACCCAAATATTCATTTTTTTAACTTTCAATTGCAAAAAATTGTTTTATACAATTTGCAATGTAAACGATTTGCTCTTCATTTAATTCTGGACACATTGGCAATGAAAGCATTAACTCCTGATATGCAGTAGCAATAGGAAAATCGGTTGGTTTGTAATTTAAGTATTGATAAGCCTTCATATTAGGCAAAGCAACAGGGTAATGAACGGCTGTTTCTATTCCTTTTTCTTTTAAGTATAATGCCAATTTTTCTCTTTTTTTTGTTCTAATTACATATAAGTGAAAAGAATGCTTTGTGTTAGGTCTTACTTTTGGACATACTATTTCTTTAACATCCGCCAAGTATTTATTATATAAGCTTGCATTTTCAATTCTTTTACTTGTCCATTCCAGAATATAAGGCAATTTAACATTTAAAATAGCCGCTTGGATTGTATCTAATCTACTATTTATTCCCTCTATTTCATGTTCATGTTTTTTTAAAGCACCATGACGAGCAAACATTTTACAATTTAAGGCAAGCCTCTCATTGTTGGTTAAAATTCCACCAGCATCACCATAAGCTCCTAAATTTTTCCCAGGAAAAAAGCTAAATGTACTTGCATCGCCAAATAAACCAACGTGTTGTTCATAATATTCTGTAAAATGAGCTTGAGCACAATCTTCGATTATATGCAAGTTATACTTTTTTGCAAGTGCCATGATGCTACCCATTTCACAAGATTGCCCTTGTATATGCACAGGAATTATGGCTTTTGTGTTTTTTGAAATTGCAGCTTCAATTTTGTTTTCATCAATTGTATAAAAATCAGGATTGATATCTACAAAAACTGGCTTAGCCCCAACCTGAGTGATAGTTTCTGATGAAGAAATCCAACTATTTGCTGTAGTAATTACTTCATCCCCATCTTTAATTCCCAATTTTTTTAAAACAATGTATATTGCATCTGTTCCATTGGCAACCGGAACACAATAATTTGCTTTATAAAGTTTTGCAAATTGATTTTCAAAATCTTGAACAGCTTGACCATTAATAAAGGCAGTTTGATCAATTACATCAAAAATGGCCTGATCCATTTCATTCTTTATTTTTAAGTATTGTGATTTTAAATTAACTAAAGGAATGTTTTGCATTTTTAGAAATTTGTATGATTTTTATTTATGATTTTTTAATTAACCTTGCTGGATTTCCTGCATAAACACCTGGCTCGGTTATATTTTTTGTTACTACTGATCCGGCTCCAATTACAACATTTTCACAAATTTCCACTGGAAGAATGGTTGCATTACTTCCTATTGAAACATTGTTGCTAATGCGTGTGCTTTTCCAAAATTCTTTTTTGCCATTGGCAGGGCCACCATTTGAAAACAAATCATTTATAAACATTACCCCATGACCTATAAAACAATTGTTTCCTATTGTAACTAACTCACATATAAATGTGTGTGACTGTATTTTACAATTATCGCCAATTACTACATCTTTTTGAATTTCAGTAAATGGTCCTATAAAACAATTGTTTCCAATTTTACATCCATAAATATTTATTGGTTTAACAATTTTTACGCCATTTCCAAAAACAACATCAACAATATTGGCATCATGAAATACCGGGTTCATTATTTTATTTTTTTACAGATTGATAAATTTTATCAATTATCTCTACTGTTTTAAGACCTTCAAATGCATTTGTAGAAATAATTGCACTATTTTGCAAAACATCAACTACATTTTTGTAGATTTTGTCATGATTTGACATAGAACCAAAGTAATTTCCATAATTATTTGGTTTATTGCCTTCGGGTAAATTCTCTATTTTAAAGTCTTTAATATTTTGATATTCTAACTCATTAAGATATTGACCTCCAATTTTTACAGTTCCTTTTTCAGCAAATATCGTTAATGACCCTTCCATATTTTTTTCATAGCTATTTACGGTGTAATTAATAGTTCCGATAGCTCCGTTATGAAATTCTACTGCAACTACTCCAGTATCTTCAAACTCAATGATATTTTCATGGGCAAAATTACCGGAGAAAGCATGTACATTTTTTACGTCTCCAATCATCCAATAAAGCAAATCTATAAAATGACTAAACTGTGTATATAAGGTTCCTCCATCCATATCTTTTGTTCCCTTCCAGGAATTTTTATAATAATCTTCATTTCGATTCCAAAAACAAGATAATTGAACGCTATAAATTTTACCTAATTTTCCTTCATCAATTGCGTTTTTAACTGCTTCAACAGGTGGATTAAAACGATTTTGTTTTATTGCAAACAAACGTTTATTTGCTTTTTCTGCCGCAATAATCATTGCACCACAATCATGTACTGAAATTGCCATTGGCTTTTCACATAAAACATGATATCCAGCTTTTAGTGCTTTAATTGTATGTTCTGCGTGTAAACCATTTGGGGTGCAAATCGCTACTACATTTATACTGTTTTCTTTTGCTAATAAATCATCAATATCAAAATAATCATTCGCATTATATTTTTCTGCTAATTGCTTTGCTTTTAAGATATCAATATCACACACTGCAACCAAGTTGCCACAATTTGCTATGTGTTCTGCATGACGCTGTGCTATTCTTCCAGCACCAATTATGGCAAAATTTATTTTATTCTCCATTATTAATTTTTATAGATTTTTAGATATTTTTTTTCTTCAAATTCCCATCCAATTGAATTCTTGTAATCTTTAACTTTTATTTTAATTTTTTCTAGAACAAAATTATCTGTACTATTTACAAATTCTATTAGTTGTTTAGTGTCCTCGCTATTTAAAGACCAACCACACTCATTCTCTTGCACTATCTTTGTAAGATGTGTTAGGTTTGAGCTAACTAAAACAGGTAGTTTTGCCATAATAAATTCTCCAAATTTATTTGGCAAAGAATTTCTATAACTAAGACAAGTTTCGCCAGAAATGAAAAAAATTCCAATATCTGCACTACTGCTATATTCAATAATTTTTTCTAAGTGCACTGCTGGCTGAAAATGAATATTAGATTGAGATACACTCATTAGCTTTATATCATTTTCCATTGCTCCAAAGCCCATAAAAACGATATGCCTGTTTTTTTGAGCATTTGCAAATGTATTCAACAATACATCTATACCTCTTTCTTTAGCTAGAATTCCTTGGTATATATAAAGAATATCATCTTTAGCAATTTTAAATTTATCTTTTAATAAAGTAGATTTAGCTTCAGACAAATTCGTTTGAAGTGGCATATTTTGAATTACATAAATATTATTTAAATTATATTCTCTTTTATACCATTCTGCAATTGGGTCGCACACTACTATTGTTTTGTCAACATAATTAATTAGAATTTTTTCAAGCCATTTTGTAAACTTTTGCGGTAACCCAACTAATCCTACTCTCTCTGTTTCTAATTCATGTGGGTCATATATGAGAATTTTTGAATTTCCGAACTTTTTTAGCAAAACTCCAATTACTAAAACTAGCAAACTATGACAGTTTACAAAATCAATTTTTTCTTTTCTGAAATATAAGAATAATTTTAAAATCAGTTCTAGATACTTTATTGGAGCAGAAAATTTTTTTATCCGACTCGATAATAATTTAAAGCGAATTACTGTACTATTTAAATTAATTTTTTCTTTTTCTTCAAGCCCCTCTTCCCAAAGTGATGAAATAATAATCTTATCTACTAATTTTAGATTTAAAAGACTATTAGTTTCTTTCATTATCCTCGTTTCAAATTTGAATGGAGAAGGATATATATGTAAATTGGTTATCACTTAGAATAAATACCTTTAAAACGCAAATAGTTTACAAATTTCTTTAAGCGAATAACACTTGAATAACTATTAGGATAATCACCAAAGGTTCTTAGTGGCAAGTTCATAATTGTATCAAATTCATTATCTGTAAAGCCTAATTTTTTCTTTACAAAAGTCTTATCATCATCTTGTAGTTGAGTAGTATACCCTTCTTTTTGTATTTCAAGTAATGCTTCATCTCTTTTCATTTGTTTAGCCTTAACCAAATCTGATAAGTGACCCCTTCTTTTGTCAATTCCAAATTTTATAGGCAATATATATCCTTGAAAAAAGCGTGTATAAACCGACTCATAATGTTTCCCTCCATAATACACCCAACCTAACTCATTTTGTAGCAAATCCATTACATCGTTTTTGTTATAATTAATGTAATTTAAAATTGATATATTTTTTATTTTCTTAACAAAAGTCCACCAAAAAAGATCGAAAAAATTAAAATGCGGATAATTTTTTAATGATGTATTCTCAAAATGATTATGAACTGCCTTTATATATTTCCAGTCTGAATGTCCATAAGACCATGCTGGAACATTCATAGATTCTGTTGCAAAGTTCATTCCAGATATGATATACTTAATATTACGTTTCGCTGCTTCTCTAAATAACAATGCATTTATAGCATGGTCGGTAGGTATTTCACTATCTGGAGTAGATGCTTTTAAAAAAGATCTTTGCAAAGATCTAAATTCTTCCCAGTCTATTACATAAGTATAAAGGTCAATATGTAGTTTATCTAAAACTTTTTTAATATTACTAACAGCTAAATCAGAATTCCAACCATTATCAAAATGAACAGCTAACGGCCTTAATTGCAATTTCTTACATAAATATGCAACATAAGTACTATCTACACCACCACTTACACCAATTATACAGTCGTATTCTTTATTTTTTCCATTTTTTTTAATTGCTTCTACTATACTATTTAATTTTAATTGTGCTATATCTCCTTGAAACACTCTTTTTGGCAATTCGGTTTCATACTTTAAGCAATGATTACAAACACCATTTTCATCAAAATAAATGTCGGGGTCAGAAGTATCCATTATACAACGACTACAAATTTTATATTTCAAATTATTTATCATTTTTTTATCCTTAAAAATTTACAAACCCCACAACTCTCTCCACCATTTTTCTTTAGAAACTGGCAATTGTTCCCAATTTTTCATCAATGAGTCTCCATAATATTGTGGATGCATTAAATATAAAAGTCGCTCTCCTTGTTTTAAGTTTTTTGCAATTTGTATTGGGTCGTTTACGTTGCTAAAGTATATATTACCATCGCTCCAAATTTTATCTTTTAAAAAACCCCTTTTACTTCTTCCATTGTAATACCAAGTTAAAGATTTAAGAATTCCTTTGTTTGGTATAAAATCATTGTTAACTCCATTTTCTCCTGCAACTCCTCCATGTGGAACAAAGCCTCTCAATTTAAAATGTTTTTTAAAAAAAGCAACATCTCTATCAATAATTTCAAAGGCTTTAGCTTCGTTGTATTCTGCCAATTCAAATGCATTGAGGTGATATCCAATTTCAAAACCACTTTGCTCTAATTCTTTTAACTTTTCCACATCTATTATATATGGCTCTTTGTCGTCATCCCACATATTTCTTTCATAAAAAAAGAAACTCGAACTTCTTATTCCTAGTTTCCTTTCTCTTTGCATCATTTCTGTTGTTTTATATGGCTGCCTATCTGCATCATGCTGAAAAAATACTTGAGGGGCTTTTTTTGAATTTGATTTTAAAATTTTTGTAGCAATTTTTGAAACTATCCCCAAATTCTTCTCTTTTAAAAAAAAAGCTGAGCTTGCTAAAACTGTGGAAAATATATTTTCTTGGTTTAACTTAAAGAGGGAATATTCTCTTAAATATTTGTAGGGGTCTGGTAAAAAAGTTTTCGACACTTTGCATTCTGAATAGGTTTTATAATCTGCATTATTTTCATTCAAAGTAGCTACAATTTTTTCAAGCATTTTCCATGGAAAAATAGTTTCAGAATTGTATTCTTTTTGTTGTAAACCTGACATAAATTTTGAAATTAAGTGATTTTATTTAATTTTAAAGTTTATAATTCACTTTAAAGTTTTTACCTAGCATTATTTCATTCCCAGACAGGTTGTAAATCATTTTGCTTGATTGTGGGTATTTGATTTTTATTTTCTGAAGATTTATAAATACTTTAGCTGTTTCCATTGATTTATTGAAACCAGTATATCCTACTACATATTTTGTATTGCATAAATTTATATCTTTTAAACTAATTGATGCTATGCTACCAGTTTCCATAGAGGTAATTCCATTAACCTCATTTGCACTAAATTCTATAAATGCTCTATGTAAAACATTTTTTTTAAACGGTGCTTTTAACTGAAATCCACTTAAATCTAATTTCCATGATTTTGATTTTTTTCCAGTTACCACATAAATGAACTGTGCAATTTTAACATCTGTCTTTAGCGTAGCATTGCCAACAAATGATTTCATATTGCAGTCTTTTAACTTATTTTGAAATACAATACTTGCAAATGAATTTTCAGACTTTATAGGGCTTACACCATTATTTAACTGGTATTCGTGTACAGAATTAAATACTTGTCCATTGCCCCATTGAAAATCAATATCGTGTCCTTGTGTGATGGAAATTAGATTTTTTCGAAAAAAGTAAGGTGATTTTACTATTACATTACTGCATTGAAATTTCATACATCTTCCTTGAGCATCTAAAATTTTTGCATTGTTAATCTTACAAGTTCCTAATGATTTATAAGCTTCATCATTAATGTTGTAGTTCTCCCTAAATCCGAAAACTGCTATTCCATCAGCATCCCTATCATTGGGCGTTGAAATATTTATAACAATTGGATTATTAATTAGAACATACCCTTTGAGGTTTGTTATAGAAATACCTTTACATTCATCTAATGATTCAAAAGATTTTTTTGCATTTGCAAATTCTGTACTTCTGCTTACATTTTCAATAGTTGGAGATTGAATAAAAATATGTTTAAAAACCCCAGAAATTTGAATACCCGCAGCAGTACCATTCGTATTTACTCCAGCAAAGGCATTTTTAATTGTTATTGGTGTTTTCCAAACTAATTTTCCTCCAAAGTCTTGAAACTTTTGACCACTTTTGGTGCCAAAAGCATAAATACAAATTCCTACAGGGCAAGTATTGTTTAAATCTATAATTAAAGTGCCACCAGTAATTGTAGAATTAGTAATATTATTATGATAAAGAGAAATTAAACTCGAACCTTTAAATAATTTGTTTTTATCTACAATCAATTCAACTTTTCCTTCACATTTTATATGTAATTCTCCTTCATTGGTTTCAGATTCGTTAGCTAAGTTACCAGAAACAACATATTTTCCTGTTTCAAATAAAATTGTAGTTTTATTTTTAATACAAAAATTTATACATTTTTTTAAATTAAGCGTTTCATCTGTAACTCCATCTCCCTTCACACCAAACTGTTTTACATTTATAGTTTGTTTTGCATGTTTTTCTTGAGCCAAAGCCTTTGCAAAAATTACAAAAAAAAACAGCGTAAATATAAAAGTCGAAAGTTTATACAAAATACTACCAAGGAAGTTTATGGTATCTAAGATTTTTTGTATAAATTAGCTTTGGGTTATCACTCCATATTCCATACCAATAAGCTTGCAATTTATGTGACTTCAATGTATAGAAACCATTTTCTTTGAATGTTTGTAATTGCGCTTTCAAAGAGTCTTTATTTGCATCGGAGTTTATTGGCTCGTTACAAGGAGAAATCCAAGCACTACCATTTGGCTTTAAAACTTTCAACATAGATTGTATGTAATTTTGTTGTTCTTTTTCATTTGAAAACCAGCAACAATTAATTGAACCTCGACAAAACAAAAGATCGATTTTGCCTTTGAATTCTTCAAAAACATTTACATCTGATAAGTTGCCCTTAACAACCTCTATTTTTTTATATTTTCCTAATTCTATTACAGCATCATCTAATTCTATAGCAAAAGGTATAGCTCCTTTATTTCTGGCCAACTCGCAAAAATCATAATGCCCTGGCCCAATATCTAAGACTGCTTTATTACTAAAGTCATAACTTGCAAAAAATCTGTTTATTATTCTTTCAAAATGAATTCTGGAACGCATTGGATTTCTAATCCCTGATTCTCGTGCATTTTTAACAATCTCAATTTCTGTACTATCTAATAACATAATAATAATTTTTAAGTTAAGAATAAAAAAATTTAGCGAATAAAAATTTTTTTTAAGACACTATCTTCAAATTGCCAACCTAGATTTTTTGTGTAATTGTGTATAAACGGTTCAAAATCATTTAAATCTTTCCAAGTTATTGTGTTTACTAAATTTATTAAATCTGATTTATTTGGACTGATTGACCATCCACATTTATTTGCAATTACCAAATCTGAAAGATATGTTGTTCGTGTGCTAACTATAACTGGTAGGCCTGCAAGTAAATATTCCGAATACTTATTTGGTAATGAAAACTCATAGCTCAATGATGTTTTGTTTATTAAATAAAATAATCCAACATCTGCACTCGAAGTAACCTCAATAATTTTTTCCATTGGAACTGCATCATAAAAATGAATATTCGAGTGCAATTTTTCAAGTTGCTTAATTTGATTTGCTTTTACTCCATAACCCATTAATACAATATGCTTATCAGTATGATTTACAAAGATATCCAAAAGCTCATCCAAATCTCTACCACCAGACAATACTCCTTGATATATGTATAAAATCTCTTCCTTTGGAATTTTAAATTTTTCTTTTAAAATAGAACTCCTTTTTTCATTTGTTTTATTTGTTATTTCTACAAGTGGAATATTGCGTAAAACATGCACTTGTTTGAGATTATATTTGTTTTTATACCAAAGGGCAATTGGATCACAAACAACCAAAATTTCTTCTGGTATTTTTATAAATACCTTTTCTATACATTTTGCTTTTAATTTTTCAAACCTACCAATCCCAGTTTTTTCTGATTCTAGTTCATGAGGTGTATAGATTAGTTTAAATCTTTTAAAAAATTTTAAAAAAACTAAAATTGGCAATAGGTTTACGTGATGACAACTTACAAAATCAACTTTTCTACCTAATAAAAAATTAGCTATTTTAAAATAATAAAAGTACTTATTAATGTATGAAATAAATTTTCTAATTAAGGATGGCTTTATTAAAAAATTTCTACCCATTAAAATCCTTAAAGGTGTTTTAAACCTAAGTATGCATCGATTTTGATCAACCCATTCTTCCTGATTTAATCCTTTTTCCCAAATACCTATTACATACACTTTTTTACACAAATCATAGTTTAATAAACTTTTTGAAATTTTTAAAACTCTACTATTGTTTGTTGCATTATTTAATACAAAGTGATAACTATTCATTAAATTTATTTATAAGTCTAAATTTTCAAACAAATCAATACCTAATTTTTTGAAAGTTTGGGATTGCAAATTAGTTGATAACATAACAAGTTGATGTAATTTAAAATTAGATTTTTACTTTACTGTAGCTTATTTTCATTCATTTTATAAAACTATTATACTAATTAATGTTTAAACAATGCTCTTAGGCAATATATAGTGAATTAATTTTCCTTATATGTTGATTTGAACCAAATATGGCATAATTCAAAAAATAATTAGAGTTTTCTTTTATTTGGAAAAAATATTTAAATACTTTCACTTCAAACACAGTTATTTGAATTTATTGAATTAGTAGAATATTTTTTTGTGCAATTTACAAATGTATTGCATAGCGAAATCTTGGAATATAGTTAAAGGTAAATAAAAAAATATACTATCAACTTAGCCGTTATAATTTGAGAGGTCAAATGAATCTCTTATCCCTGCTTCACAAGAATCTTTTATAATTTCAATTTCATTACCAATTCCATTTACTTTATTTTTTATTTATCACTAAATTATAAGTTAGTATTATATTTATAAAATACCAAATAAACATGGTACAACTATAAAGTAAGAGTAAATACAAAGGGTTGGTAATATTTAACCAATAATATCCACCAAATAAAATAGATAACGACAATATAAACAAACCAATTTGCCAATAAAAATCAATTTGCTGTTTGTTTTTTACGTAAAACACGTAAGACAATGGCGGAGCAATAAATCGTATAGCAAAAAACATACTCAACACCCTTACATAAGTTCCAGCATCTATCCATTTTTCGCCAAAAACCCAAACAAATAAAGGGGGCAAAATTGTAAGTGAAGCGATAAAAAGTAATGCAGCTAATACTGATGTTATTTTTAAAGTTCGCATATATGCCAATTTGCAATTGCCTGTTTCTCTATTTTCTTGAGCAGCTGATTGCCTAAAAACTTCCTGTACAGATGATGCAATAAAAGATGTAGGCAGATTAATCATTCGTTGTGCTAAGGAATATTGCCCTAAAACAAAAGACCCAAAAATTTTATTTAATAATATTTCTGGAATTTGAAGCGTAATTACATTCAAAGCATTGCCCCAAACAGACACCAAAGGAAATTTTTTATACTCTCTAGCTATTTTATCTATTCCTCTATAAAAAGAATGACTATAAAAAGAGATGTGTTCTTTATTAAATTTTATAAATAATAAGGAAATTGCTATAAATGTTGCTGATAAGTTCGCAATAATGAAGCCAAATGTACCCAATTTTAATAACCCAATACTAATTTGAAGAATAACTGAACAACTAGCTAAAATTATTTTGTTTTTTGATAAAAATTTATATTGACCATGCCTTAAAAACCAGTTATACAAGACTGTATTTAGGACATTAAAAAAGGCAGTAAGTGGTATAATGAGGATAAAACATTGTATTTGTTTTCCAAATAAACTAATTAATAAAGACTTGGGTAAAAAGCAAGAGAAGATGAAAACTGTGCAACAAATTGCAAAAGCTATTGAAATAGAAAGGATTATTCCCTTAAAAGCCTTTTGATGTGTATCACTTATTACAATTACATTATGATAATCTAATGTAGCAAACCCATACAATATTGTTGATAAAGAGTAAAATAGAGCGTAAGTGCCAAAATCTTCTGGGAGGTATAGCCTTGAAACTATTGGAGCAGAAATAATTGGCAATAATTGTGCTATTCCAGCACCGCCACCCATTATTAAAATATTCTTAATTAATGGAACTTGAACTATTTTTCTTTTGAAGTTAGAAATTTTATCTTTCATCAAGTTTGATTAGCTGTACACTTCGTTTAAAATTTTTTCTTCGAATTGCCATCCATTTTGTTTTGCATAAGGTAGAACATGCTCTTGAATTTCTTGAATCTCTTTTTTAGTAATAGAATTTATCCTTTCTATGAAATCTTTTTTTTCACTGCTCAATACCCAACCTAATTTATTAGCATAAATTTTTTGTGATAAATATTCCAAATTTTCACTAACAATTACAGGAAGCCCAGCCATTAGATATTCAAAAAATTTATTTGGCAATGAAAACTTATAACTTAATGTAATTTCTGTTGGAATATAAAATATACCTATATCAGCACTTGAAGTAAAATTAATTATTTGGTTTACAGCTACTGCTGGTTTGTAATGAATATTTTTACAATGCAGAGTCATTTGTTTTAATTCCTCGACCATTGAACCATAACCCATGAATATAAGATGCCTATCCGTTTTTGCATTTTTAAAATTTTCTATTAAATCAGCACAGCCTCTTGCTTTATCAATTACGCCTTGATAAATAAACAAATAATGCTCATCTGGGATATTAAATTCTTTACGTAACCAATTAGTTCTATATAAAGTTGTGTTAATAAATGGATTATAAGGGAGATTTGGTAAAACGAAAATATTTTTTAAATTATATATCTTAAAATACCAGTCTTTAATAGGATCGCAAACAACCAAAACTTTATTTGCAAAGCGAATAAAAAAACTCTCACTTAGTTTTGAGAGTTTTTTATTTAATGTTGTTAATCCAGTTCGTTCAGTTTCTAACTCATGAGGTGTGTAAATTAATTTTGCCCTAGAAAAAAACTTTGCAATACTAGCAATAGGAAGCAACATTAAATTATGACAACTAATAAAAGCAGGTCTTTTTTTAATTATTAAATATAAAACTTTGAAATTAAATTGAAAAATGCGAATTAACCCTTTAACCCTTCGAATTGGTGAGCTTATAGCACCATTTTGTTTAAGTAAAGATAACCTAAGAATTTCCCTTTTCTCATCAACTTTTTCACTTCTTTTTAAAAAATCTTCCCCTTTACCAATAATTAAAATTTCGTCAACCAAATTTAGGGAAACTAAAGATCCTGTTTCCTTCATTAATCTAGATTCATTCTCAATAGTTGAGAAAAAAATATGAATATTTAATTTTTTTTTCACTTTACTACTTAAAAAATGCTTTTTTTATATTTTCTTGCTCTGGATATGTTATAAGTACTGCTCTATGTTTTCCTTGAAACACAAAATGTGCCCCTGCAGCAACTGCAGATGCATGGCACTCTTTTACTGCTTTTACAAAGTCGCTCATACCCGAAGCTCCACCTGCTGCAATTACAGGAATATTTACCACACTTGTAACGGCTTTTATTAGCTCAAAATCATAGCCTTTTAAAGTTCCATCTTGATCAATTGAGTTTATTATAATTTCGCCTGCTCCTAATTTTTCAACCTCTTTTGCCCAAGCTACTGGGTCTAAATTAATTTTTTCGGTACCACCATTAATATATACTTGGTATTTGCCAAAAAAGTTTTTTTTAGCATCTATTGATACAACTATTGTAGAACTTCCAAAATATTTCGCAGCATCTTTTATTAGATTAGGGTTTTTTATAGCTTGTGTATTAATGATGGCTTTCTCAACACCAATATTCAAGATTTCTTTTATCATTTCAACTGTTCTAATGCCACCACCATATCCTAAAGGCATAAAGCATTCACTAGCAATATCTTGCAGCATTATAAAATTTGGCTCTTTGTTTTCTCTGGAAGCACTAATATCCAAAAAAGCCATTTCATCAACTTCCTTTTCATTAAAAATCTTTATTGCATTTATTGGATCACCAACATATTTAGGATCAGCAAACTTTAATGTTTTATAAAGTCCTGAGTTCTTAAGCAATAAAATGGGAATAATTCTGGGTCTAAAAGTCATATTTCAAAAATTGAGATCTAAAAATGTTTGATAAAATTTTCATATAACCTAATACCAAATTTGTGACTTTTTTCGGGATGAAATTGAACTCCTATAATATTATCCTGTTCTAGTCCTACAGCATATTGATATCCATAATTAGCTGTCATACTTACATTCTGCTGGTTGTTTGATTCTAAATGATAGGAATGAACAAAATAAAAACGAGGTTCTTGGTACATATTATCAAAAAGCTTTGTAGGCTTTGCAAGTGCTACATCTAACCAACCCATATTAGGCAAAGTAAATTTACCAGGAATTGTATCGAAATTAAAACTTTTTGTTTGAGCATCAAACCAACTTAACCCAGGTAAAGTTCCTTCTTCACTTCCTTTTGTCATTAATTGTACTCCTAAACAAACGCCTAGAATTGGTACTTTTTGTATTAAGGCTTTTTCATTTAACACCTCAATCAATTCCATTTGCTTTAATTGGTTCATACCTGTGTCAAAGGCACCTACCCCGGGTAAAATTATTTTACTTGCTTTAAAAATAATTTCAGGATCTGATGTTATAACAGAATCTACACCTACTTTTCTAAGCATGTTTTTGATTGAACCTAAATTTCCCATGCCATAATTTACAATTGCTATCATGATTTAATTAACAAATTATAAAATTTAATTTTACTAACTTTTTTTTTAGTGAAGAAGCTTTACTTAATAACTTACGAATTATTTTATAAAAACTCTCATTGTTAGCAAAATTTTTATATGTTGTAGGTTCTTGATTCATAATATTTGTAAATTCTTGAACCGTTATCCCTAATTTTTTTGAAAAAAATATTGTATCCTCAACAAGTTCTTTTGAATCATACAGTGGATGTTCTAATTCAGCAAGTGATGCTTCGCGGGTCATTTGACCTGAAACAATTAAACTAGATAGATGTGCTTTTCTTTTATCATATCCAAACTTTGTTGGCAGATAATGGGCTTGAAAAAATTTAGTATAGGTAGATTCATAATGCTTCCCTCCATAATCTCTCCAACCTAATTCTTCAATCAATACTTTCTTAGCACTACTTTTACTATAAGGAATAAGTTCCAGAGGCCTTAGCACTTTCATTTTTGCTATAAATGGATAGTAAATTAATTTTTTAAACGTAGTGAAAATTGGATATGATTTTAATTTTATAGTTCCAAATTTATTATGAATTGCTTTCAAATGTACTGAGTCTGAAGCATCATAGCCCCATGCTTTTGGTAAAATAGATTCTGTTGCCATATTTCCTCCATTTAAAATATATTTAATTTTATACTTTTTTGCTTCTTGGTATAGCGAAGCTATAAAAGCATGGTCTTGAGGTACGTCTAAGTTAGCAATTCCTGATTTTAAAAAAGCTAATTGCAGGTCCTTTATTTCTTCCCAATCAATTACAAGTGTGTGCAAATCTAAATTTAATTTTTGCACAATACTTTGAATATTATTTACTGCCAATTCAGAATTCCAACCAGCATCTACATGAACTACTAAGGGGCGAAGTCCCAATTCTTTTGTAGCAAAGTATGCCAAATAAGAACTATCTACACCACCACTCAAGCCCATAATACAATCATACTCTTTCCCTTTACCACTTTTCTTTAAAAGATTAACCATTTTTTGCAATTCTGCTTTTGCTTCTTCGCCAAAAAGTTTGCTCGTTTTTTCATACTCTTTATATTCATTGCAATGATTACAAACTCCCCTTTCATCAAAGGTTATAAGAGGATCTGTAGTGTCCATTACACAATTTGTGCAAATTTGGTATGGGTATTTATGCAAAATACTTGTGTATTTATTATCACTAAAAGAATTACTCATATATTATTTTTTGAATATGTTGAAATTTGCAAACGAAAACAAAACTACTCCAATTCTGGTTGAAAATATGGAGTTTGAACTAGAAAAATTTAGTATTAACATTAATAAAAACCATACTCCCATAATTCCAATTACTTTACGATAAGAAAAATACAATTTAAAAGCCTCGAATGTAGATATTAGTAAAAGAATAAGACCTACAACTCCAGAATATAATAATGCAGATATATATACATTATGAGGATGATCATACTTAGCTTCCCCAAACTGATTTCCTATTAATTCTATATAATAAAATCCTTTTCCAAATAATTGTTGAGGTATATTATGTTCTAAAAACAAACTAAAAGCATATTCCCAACGTGGCGTTCTTGTGTCTTGTTCTTTTTCATTAATTTCTCCAACTGTGTTTATTCTATCAACAACTTGTTTTATTTCATTAGAATTGTTTGAAACGGTATCAATACTAATTTTTGTAACAAAAATAAATACAAATAAGATTGTTAAAATAGACAACCAAGGCAACGCATTTTTTTTACCTTCTTGCTTTGTTGTAAATCTTTTCTTTAAATTAATAATCATAAACAAACCTAAAAGTATTAGTCCAACAACAAATCCCCTTCTAGAAGATGAAAGTAGTGCCGATGCATTCATTATTAGCATCGCAATAGAAATGAAAACTTTATTCCGATTTACTTTCTCAATTAAATAAAGATACCAACCCGAAAGGATGCCAAAAAAAATACCAAATGAGTATATATTATAATCTGCATTTAAAGAAGTTCCAGGAATAAATGTTTCAAATCCTTTGTCACCAATAAAAATCATACTTTTCCAAACAATGCCATTGGTTAATTGATAAAACTTATAAATTCCTACAATTGAACCAATAAAAGTTAATACAAAAACCCATCGAAACAAGTGGAGCCTGAACAAGTAAAAATCATTTTTATTTTCTAATATTGAATTTAGTATAAATGAGAATGTCAACCACCAAACTATATTTATTACTTCAGCTTTAATTAGTGGATTTCCTATATCAAATATTGAATAAATTAAAAAAATTAAAATTGAAATATAATATAATATAGACCCTTTAATTAAAGTGAATTTCCTTGTATAGATACTAACAATTAAAAGTGGATAAAAAAAACGTACTGCATATAAGGGAAGCCAATTTCCAGCAACCATTTCCCCTATTAATAGAGACATAAGAAAAGCCGAATATTTAACTAATACTTCGTTCTTCATTAAGCTTTTTGCTGTTGATAAATTCTTTCTATTATTTCAACTACCTTTAAACCTTCCAAAGCATTTGTTGTAATTGCTGATTTATTTTGAAGAACATCTACAACGTTTTCAATTACATAGTGATGATTCATAGCCGAACCTTTATACCCACCATAATCATTAGGTGGATTAGATGGAGGAAGTTCTGGCATTGTATAATTTTTAATATGACAATACTCTACTTCATTCATGTATTGCCCTCCTACTTTAACTGATCCATTTTTAGCAATTACAGTTATTGAACTTTCTAAATTTGCATCCCAAACAGCTGTACTATAATTTATACTCCCCATGCCCCCATCAATAAAGTCGAAACTTACAAAGCCCGAATCTTCGAACTCCGTAGAATGATTATGTGCAAAATCGTTTAACTGAGCTTTAATATTAGTGATATCTCCAAAATACCAATACATTAAATCAATAAAATGAGAAAACTGTGTAAATAAAGTGCCTCCATCTAGGGCTTTTGTTCCATGCCAACTTGTTGGTTTACCTGTTATAGGTGCTGGTTTATAATATCTATCATCTCGGTTCCAATAACAATTTATTTGCACCATAAATATTTTACCCAACAAGTTATCCCTTAAAATTTGTTTTAGCCAAACCGATGGGGGGGAATATCTATTTTGCATTACACAAAATACTTGTTTAGAATTTTGCAAAGCCTTAAAAATTATTTTTTCGCAGCCCATTTTAGTTAAAGCCATTGGCTTTTCTATTACAACATGCTTATTAGCATTTAATGCTTTTAAAGCATGTTCTTCATGAAAACCATTTGGACTTGCAATATTTACTACATCTATTTCTAAATTTGCTGCTAATAAATCCTCTATTGAATTAAAAAAAGGAGTTTGACCAAAATTATCTAAACCCGCAATTTTCTCTTTTGGTAAAACATCACATAGAGCTACTAATTCAGAATCAGGATTATTTAAAATCATTGTAGCATGCCTTTTTCCAATATGCCCACAACCTATTACAGCAAATTTTATTATTTTGTTTGCCATTACTTTATTTTTTTTACTTGATTGTTTTGTAATTGATATTTTTCGCCACTTTCTTCACATAGTGCTATATAATTCTCATTAAAATTTAATCTATTTCCATATTCACTCATCCAACCTATTTGTTTTGCCGGATTTCCCACCATTAAAGCATAAGCTGGTACTTCTTTAGTTACAACAGCTCCAGCACCAATAAAAGCAAAGTCGCCAATATTATGCCCACAAACTATAGTAGCATTTGCACCAATTGAAGCTCCTTTGCCTACTATTGTTTTAGCATATTGTGATTTTCTGTTTACGGCACTTCGTGGATTTATAATATTTGTAAATACACAAGAGGGGCCTAAAAAAACGTCATCGCCACATTCAACCCCAGTATAAATTGAGACGTTGTTTTGAATTTTTACGTTATTGCCCAATATAACTTCTGGTGATATAACCACATTTTGCCCCAAATTGCAATTTTTTCCTAAAGTACAATTTGTCATTATGTGGCTAAAATGCCAAATTTTTGTTCCTTCACCAATAACACAACCTTCATCAATCACAGCAGTTGCATGTGCAAAATAGTTATTCTTAGAATTCATATATCATTTTTATTATAAAGAAATAAATGCCGTAGTGTATAAACTACTTTTATGTTAATTGCTTTAAGGCTCTTTGTGCAATATGCTCCCCAATTGCTAAAGAAGAGGTTGCTGCTGGCGATGGGGCATTGAGAACATTTATCAAATTTTTCTCTTCAATAATAGAAAAATCATCTAATAAACCACCTTTTGTATCACAAGCTTGAGCACGTACCCCAG
>JBMLRA010000110.1:0-8830 GCA_049241265.1 Chitinophagaceae bacterium | reverse complement strand
AAAATGCCGCCTCTTTCGAGAACGGCATTTGCATAAACCAAAACCAACTTATTTCAACTATTAATGATTAATTATTAATGTTGAACCATAATTTATTAATCAATAATCAATAATCATTATTTCCTCTGTTGCCCCACCCAAACCTTTTTACCTTGTAATGCTTTTACCAAATACATTACACCAGCTAATATAAAAAAGAATGGTCCAGTGAAACCTAGCAAAGCAATGAATTTAGTGCCAAAAAATCTTACCATTGGTCTTCTTAGTCTTTCACTGATGATATACATACTAGGCACCATGATTAGGGTTAAGAAGAATGAGAATATTAAACCAAAAATGATTGTCCAACTTAATGGTCCCCAAAACACAACACTATCGCCACCCAAGAATAAATGAGGATTTAAGTGTGTAAATAATTCGGCAAAATCAATATTTAAACCAAGTGCTAAAGGCAATAAACCAAGTATGGTTGCTAATGCTGTAAGCAATACAGGGATAATACGAATTTTACCTGCTTGTATGGTGGCTTCTTTAGTTTTCATTCCCCTGCCACGCAATTCATCAGTAAATTCAATTAACAAGATTCCATTTTTAATTACTATACCTGCTAGACCAATGATACCAACACCTAGCATAATAAACGCCATTGTCATACCAGTTAAAGCATAGCCTAAAAATACGCCAATGATAGAAAAGAATATTTCTGTTAATACAATAAATGGTTTACTAATTCCTTTAAACTGTAACACAAGGATTAAAAATATCATTAGCAAAGCACTTCCTAAAGCTCCACCCAAAAAGCTCATTGTTTCTGCTTGTTGTTCACCTTCACCACCTTGTTTAATAGTAACATCGGCAGGTATTTTATAAAACGATTTAAAGGTTTCTATTTTTTTTGCAAGCTCAATATTTACAGGACCCGTTAATGATGGATCTGTAACATTAGATTGTATTTGAATAGTACGTTTTAAATTTTTTCTTTTTACTCCACCAGATGTATTTGTGTAATCAACAGTAGCTACTGCATTTAAAGGAACTTGTTTTATTTGCATTGTTCCAAAATCTCTAAATGTTATTCGCATATTCATCAAATCGTTGATGTTATTGCGTTGTAGGTCGTTGTATCGAATTTGAATTTTGTATTCATCTTCACCATCTTTTAATTTGCTAGCTTCTTTTCCAAAAACAGCATTACGAATTTCCATACCAATTTGTGCTGTGTACAAACCTTCACGCATTGCCTTTTCTCTATCGATATTAATAGAAATTTCAGGATTAATTAAATCAATGTCGGCCTTTAATTTTTCTATTCCCAAAATTCTATTGGTATCTAAATAGTTTAATAAGTTGATAGATGTTTTTGCAATAGCATCGAAATCATCACCTGCAATTTCAATGTTTACAGGTGGATCGGTTGGTGGACCACCATTTTCTTTTTCAACACTAATCTCCGCCCCAGGAATACCAATTTTCATTTGCTCACGAATGGCATCTAAAAATGGTTGTGTTGTTTTTCCGTTTCTATGTTCAGTTTCTACAAAGCTAACTTGTATTCTACCTAAATTGCTTTGAGTACTTCTATTATTGTCTTGAGGATTATTAGCACTAACAGCAACATTTGCAATAATACTTTCTACAATGCCACCTTTTGTAGGCAACTCTTTATCTAAAACTTTATATACTTTTTCTTCTAAAGATTTTAGTGCAGCATTAGTGGTTACCGTACTTGTGCCAATAGGCATTTTTAAATACACATATATAAAATTGGGGTCTCCACTAGGGAAGAAAGTTTTTGGATTGTTTCTAATACCCAAGGCAATAAATGAAAATATGAATAAAACAAAAAGGCTTGCAAACATCCACGCAGGTCGAGTGCCTACTAAAACCCATCGCAGTAGTTTTTCATAACTATTCATTAAACTAGGCAATGCTTTTTCTTGGAAGAAATGTATAATGCCACGCAATACAAATCTTTCTAAAACAGTAATTAGGTTAATAAAAATTAAAAAATTTCCAATGCCGTGCCATCCTGCAAAATGTAATAAAATTCCAAATCCAAAGAATGTCCAAAACCAAGGTTTTTTGAATATCGCTTTTTTAGGAGATTCAAATTCTCTTCCTTCTGGCTTCATAAAATCAACTGCAAAAACTGGGTTGATGATAAAGGCAACAATTAGAGAAGCTCCTAATGTTAAAATCAACATTGTTGGAAGGTAAATCATAAACTTACCAATTAATCCCTTCCACAATAGTAAAGGAAAGAAAGGTGCAATAGTTGTAAGGGTTCCAGCCAATACAGGAATAAAAACTTCGCCAGCAGCCTCTTTAGCAGCTAGATTAATTTTTACTTTGCCATTATTGTATATACGATGAGTGTTTTCTATTACTACAATTGCATCATCAACTATAATACCCAATCCAAATAATAAAGCAAATAATACAATGAAGTTTAATGTTACTGTTGTGCCTATAATGCCACTTGCAGCAGGTAAAAACAGGAAGGCAACAAACACACTTAGTGGTACACTTAATGCCACAAAAAAAGCATTGGTAACACCCATAAAAAACATAAGAACTAATAACACTAAAATGAAACCTATGATGATGGTGTTTACTAAATCTTTAAATGACGTTGCAGTTTTTTTGCTTTGGTCGCCAGTTAATACAATGTTCAATTTTCCTTTAGGGGGTAGCTGACCATTGGTTTGCATTTCCTCAACAATTTTCTTAATTTTATCAGCACCATCAATTAAATTTTCCCCTGCACGTTTTACAATATTTAGTGTTACAACATTCTTGCCATCCAATCTGGCAAAGCTTTCTGTTTGTTTTACTGTATCAATAATTTGTGCCACATCTTTTAAAAATACTGCACCACCAGTAAGGTTTTTTACAATGATATTTTGCATATCATAAGCAGTTGCAAATTGTCCTTTAACACGAATCGTTCTTTTCATTTCACCCACATCAACCAATCCACCACTAACGTTTTTATTTTCGTAATTAATAGCATTGCTAATATCTGTGAACGACAGTTTAGCAGCTTGCATTTTAAATGGATCAACATTAATTTGAATTTCTCTTTCTGGAGCACCAACAATATCAGCACGATTTATTTCTGTTAATTCTTCAAATCTGTCTTGCATTTTTTCGGCATAACGTTTTAATGTCATACCATCATAATCGCCACTAATATTTACATACATAATTGGCATTTCGCTAAATGCAAATTCAGCTACACTTGGCGGTGCAGTTAAGTCTGAAGGCAAATCTGTTGCAGCCTTATCCACTGCATCTTTAACTTTTTGTTTAGCAACATCAGTTTTTACGTCAGTATCAAATTCAACAACAATAGCACTAAAATCTTGTTGAGAAGTTGATTGAATTTTTTTGACTTTTGCACCAGTAATGCCTTTTAATTGTTTTTCAATTGGGCGTGTTACTAAGTTTTCAATATCTTTTGCAGAGTTACCCACATGAATTGTTTGCACAAAAATTGTTGGAACAACGATGTCGGGGAATTGCTCTTTGGGCATTGTATTGAATTTGTACATACCATACAATGACACAAGAATTGTGATAATATAAACTGCAGTTCTATTATCTACCGCCCAACTCGTGGGCTTAAATTCTTTGAATTTATTTATAATTGATTTCATAAATTATTTATTTCATACTAAAATGGATGAGTAGCTACACTTTTTGTTTAGCTATTTAAAATGTGCTAAACTGAATTTAATTGAGCTTAAGACTTTGTCCATCATAAACATTCTGAAAGCCTTCTGTGATAAGCTTTTCGCCAGCAGTTAATCCAGATTTTATCTCTATTAAATTTCCATTTAATTCACCAACTGTTATAGCTTTTTTTCTAGCAACCAATTTGTTTCCTTCTTGCACAGCAACGTAAACATATTTACCCTTGTCATCAGTTTGTACAGTGTTAACAGATACTGCAATGGCGTTTGCAGCACTATAATCTTCAATTTTTATTTCAGCATTTTGATTGGGGCGTAATAAACCATCATATGGTAGTTTAGCTTCTGCAATAAAGCTTCTATTATTTGCATTAATAGTTTTGCCCAAGAATGTGATAGAACTGTTATATGTTTTATTAATATCACTTAAAATAATAACTACCTTAGAACCAGCTTTTACCTTGCCAGCATAATTTTCTGGCACTTCTGTTACTATTTTTAATGAAGATGTGTTTACTATTTTTATTTGAGGAACTGTACCTGCATATCCACTAAAAAATTCGCCAACTTTTACATTTAACTCATCAACTACACCATCAACATCACTAGTTATATTTGAAGCAGATGCTTGCTCTTGTGCAGTTTTAATATTTTCCTCTCCTGCTTTTAGTTGTTTTTCTAAAGTTTCAACTTGTGTTTTTGCACTAATAACTTGTACTTCTGTACCTATGCCTTGTTTCCATAAATTAGTTTGTCTGTTATATAAATCTTTAGCCAAAGCTAATTGTGTTTTTAGGGTCTCTAAACTTTGTTTTGCGGCAGCAATAGATTGTTTAATAATAGCATCGTCAAGCTTTAAAAGTAGCTGTCCTTTACGAACAGATTGTCCTTTTGTTATGTAAATTGCTTTTACTTGGCCACCACCTAATCTTGGTGAAACATAAGAAATATTATCAGCATCAACTCTTCCTTGTATTTGTATATAATGTTTAAAATCTGCTGCAACAACAGGAGTTACTCCAATAAGTTTGGCAATATCTTCTTTTTTTGAAGTGTCAAGTTTAGCAATTTCAGCTTCTAATTTTTTAATGCTTTCGTTTGTAGTTGCTAAACCTGATTTTAGTTTTTCAAGTTCTGCTTTTTTTGATTCAAGTGTGTTTTTACCTCCACAAGCTGATAACAATGCTATAGTTATTATCAATGTTGTATTTGTTATTTTTTTCATTTTTTATTAATATTAAATTTTTATTTGATTATAGTTTTCCTATAGCTTTTTGATAATCTATTTTAGCTATGATTGCATCGTACAATGCAGATATATAGTTAGTTTGAGCTGTTTTTAATTCTGTTTGTGCTGTTGTAATTTCTGTGTTGGATCCAGTGCCTATTTCAAACTTCTTTTTAGTTTGTTCATATACTTTTTCGGCTAGTTGCATATTGCGTTTTTGTTCATCAATCGTAATTATAGAAGATTTGAATTTTAACTTAGCTTGTTCTGTTTCTCCATCAATATTTAGTTTCAAATTAGTGATGTTGTTTTCTACTTGCTGTAATTCTAATTTCGATTGTTTCACTTTAGAGTCTTTAGCAAAGCCACTGAATATTGGTACTGCGATGTTTAAGCCTACAAACGAAGTTGTAAACCAATCTCCATTTTCAAAAAAAGTATATTTATTTCTCTGAGCTTGTTTGCTATAAGTTCCATTAAATGATATAGTTGGTAAATAGCTTAGTTGATAGCGTTTAATATTAAATTCATTTAGTTTTTTAACAAGATTTAAATATTGAAAATCTTTTCTATCATCGTAATTTACAGAGTCTATTAAAGCATCAGATTTTATGTCTGCATCTGTAATTTTATCAGTTAATATTAGTTTGTCTTTTGCTGGTAATCCTATTAAGGTTTTTAAAGCTATATAACCTATTTCTATTGAGTTTAAGGCTTTTTCTTTTTCAGTTTTTAAGTTGCTCAATAGTACTTCAAGTTTATCCACTTCTAATTTTTCAGCAAAACCATTTTTGTATATTTCTGATACATCGTGTTTTAATTTTTCTGCTCTCAAAATATTTGCATCTAATAATTCTATTTGTGATTTACTAACTACTAATTGATAATAAATTTTATGAACGTTTACTTTTATTGCTTCTTCAGTTAATTCAAACTCTTTTTGTTTCCAGTCCATTGAGGTTTTGCGGGCTTGTAAACCAATAAATACCTGTCCATCAAACAAAAGTTGTTGTAAACTAATGCCAGCATTGGTTGTGTACTTTGTTCCAAACTGAACAGGCTGGTAAGTCCCTTTAGGCCCACCAAAAATTTCTGCAGGTATTAATGAAACTGGAATGTCTATATAATATGTTGTTCCAATATTTGCACTAACTGTAGGAAGAGCAGCAGAAGTAATATTTCTGTTGGTTTGTTCTTGTATCTTTATGTTTAAGAGAGAATTTTTAACCTGAACATTATTTTTCTTGGCAAATTCAACAGCTTGTTGTAGTGAGAACTGATGTTCTTTTTGTTGCTGCGATTGTGCTTTAAATACTATCAATATTGATAGTAATATAAAGTAGGTTCGTTTAATTTTTAATACTTGCATATTTATTTTTTGTTGTTTTGTTCTTTATACTTTTCTATTAATTTATATCCCTTTGGGTTTACCAGCCCGTGTAAAAAAAGTTCTAGCACTTCTTTAAAAATTTGGCTTAGTTCATATTTGTGTGCAGGAAAAGTTTCTTGATCAAATAGCAGCCAAGTTGAAGCCATTCTAAATTTTGAAACTATTTCAATGTCTAAATTTTCTCTATAATAGCCTTCTGCAATGCCACGTTTTAAATTGGTGGCTACCATTTGTGTTAGGTTAGAATGTAGGTGGTTTTGAAATTTTTGGAATGTATTGAAATGAAATTTTTTCATATCAAAGATTACAATAGGGTTTAGATTTCTAAAATCCTCATCCATATGCTCCATTAAAATAAAAATTTCATCGACTGCATTTTTCGAATTAATAGCACAACTCATACAATCTTGATAACTGCAATCAAATTCGTCCATCATCACAGCATCAACCAATGCATCTTTATCTTCAAATGATTGATAAATTGTTTTTTTGCTAATGCCCAAGCTATTAGCTATTTCATCTAGGGTAACTGCTCTTATGCCATACAGCCTAAAAAGCTCTTTTGACTTTATTAATATTCTTTCTCTTGTTTCCATTTTATCTAAGGATGCGAAACTATGGGAACTTTTTAGACTACCAAAGTTTCCTTAGTATTTTTTTGATGAGTGGCAAAAAAATATGACTTGTTTGGTTAAAACACTTTTACTTTATTTAAATTTTACTATTTAATGATGAAGATTGATTATAGAGAATACGGCAAAAGAATGTTGAAATATTTTCTGCAAGGCTTAATTGTATTGGCACCTATTGCTATTACTGTTGCTGCTATTGTGGGTGTTTTTAATTGGATTGATGATATTTTACCTAGTATGATGCATTCAATTTTTCCAAATTGGATACAAGAAGATGCCAAAGGGAATATTGAAAAAATTCCTGGCCTTGGTTTTTTAATTGTTATTAGTTTAGTGCTGATTGTGGGTTGGCTTTCTTCGTTATTTATGGTGGGTAAGTTGGTAGATTTATTAGATAAAGTACTTGAGAAAACACCTGGTATTAAATTTATTTACTCTTCTGTTAAAGATTTTTTTGAGGCATTTGCTGGTGATAAAAAAAAATTTGATAAACCTGTATTGGTTTGCGTTGATAACAACGATGTTTGGAGGATTGGATTTATAACTAATGAAAATGCTGAAGATTTTGAAATGAAGAATTATGTGGTTGTTTACATCCCATTAAGTTATGCAATCAGTGGTATTACATATATAGTTCCACCAGAAAAAATAAAACCTTTAAAAAATTTGTCTGCATCTGATGCAATGAAATTTGCTGTTAGTGGTGGTGTAGTAAATGTTGAAGATTAAAACAAAATCAAACACCTATATCCATTTATTTTTAAATCGTTTACTTTGCTGCTTTAGCAAGCTAATAAAATGAAGAAGCATAACTTTAATTCCGGACCATCAATTTTACCCCAACAAGTTTTAGAACAAGCATCTCAAGCCATTTTAAATTTTAATGAAATAGGTTTATCTATCCTAGAAATTGGTCATAGAAGTACTTGGTTTGTTGAAGTTATTGAAGAAGCAAAAGCACTTGTAAAAGAGTTAATGCAAATAGGGGAGGAATATGAGGTATTGTTTTTGCAGGGTGGTGCAACTACACAGTTTATGCAAGTGCCAATGAATTTATTAGGTGCGAATGATATCGCATCATATTGTGATGATGGAGTGTGGGGAAGCAAAGCTGCAAAAGAGGCTTCATTGTTTGGCAATGTTCATATTGCAGCATCCTCAAAAGATAAAAAATATACCTATATCAATAACAACTTTGAAATACCATCTACTTCAAAATATTTACATATTACAACAAACAATACAGTTGAAGGTACACAATGGCATAGTTTTCCTAATGTTAAGGTTCCATTGATTGGAGATATGAGTAGTGATATTTTTAGCAGGGAAATTGATTTTAAAAAGTTTGATTTAATATATGCAGGAGCCCAAAAAAATATGGGTGCTGCAGGTGTAAATTTAGTGGTGTTAAAAAAGGATTTGCTCGGAAAAATCGAAAGAAAAATCCCTACCATTCTTGACTATAAAAATCACATTGAAGCCAATAGTTTATTGAACACACCACCTGTTTTTGCTATCTATGTTTCTATGCTTACATTAAGATGGATAAAGCAGGAAGGTGGTTTGAAAGAAATGGAAAAACGTAGTTTGCAAAAAGCAAATTTGTTATACTCAACAATAGATTCTTTGCCAATTTTTAATTGCCCAATTGCTAATGAAGATAGAAGTAATATGAACGCAGTTTTCTTTATTGAGGATGAAAATTTGCAGGACGAATTTTTAGATGATTGTAAGAATAATGGAATGGTTGGAGTGAAAGGTTATAGAACAGTTGGTGGCATAAGAGTTAGTATCTACAATGCTTTGGAATTTTCGAGTGTTGAGGCATTTTGTGATTTAGCAAAAGATTTTGCAAATAGAAAAGGATAGATTTATGTACGAAGTT
>JBMLRA010000109.1:0-29349 GCA_049241265.1 Chitinophagaceae bacterium | reverse complement strand
GTCAGAAGACCTGCCAAAATCATCAATTATTTCATGGCTTTCGGGCGAAAGGCACGGGAATTTAAAGGCTCATTGAGTCCTTATTTTTTCTACGTTTTAGTTTTCTCGAAAGCTCATTGTTTCACATTAAAAACAAACAACAATGAGCAAAAAAATTTTCACGCTTATTGCACTAAGTGCAGCTATCAATGCACTTGCACAAAAAGACACATCAAAATCGACGAATCTTGATGAAGTTGTTATTACAGCAACCAAGTTTCCTATTAAAACTTCGGCTACTGGAAAGGTTATTAATGTAATAACTCAACAACAGCTAGAGCAAAGTGGTGGCAAGGATTTAGCACAAATTTTAACCGAGCAAACTGGCTTGTATATTAATGGTGCTAACAGCAATCCTGGAAAAGATAAAAGTATTTACTTGCGTGGTGCAGCTGTTGCATATACACTAATTACGATAGATGGTGTTCCTGTATATGATGCAAGTGGTATTGGTGGTAATTTTGATATCAGAAACCTATCGGTAAATCTTGTAGAAAGAATAGAAATTTTAAAAGGCAGCCAATCAACATTATATGGTAGTGATGCTCTTGCTGGTGTTATAAATATTATTACAAAAAAATCTGGTAATAACACAAAACCTTTTAATGGCAATGCTTTGCTAAGCTACGGTAGCAATAATACCATTAAAGCAAGTGCAGGTATTAATGGCAAAGAAAAAAATATTGACTATTACGCTGGTTATAGTATAGATAAAACAGATGGTATTAATGAAGCCATTTCAACTTCACCAAATGCCGATAAAGATGGCTATAAACAAGAATCTTTTCAGGCAGGGTTTGGTATACAAGCTAATAAGAATATTTCTATTAAACCATATATGCGATACACCTATTTAAAAGGCGATATTGACCAAGGTGGTTTTATTGATGAATTGGATTATACCTATTCACAAAAAAGTTTTCAAACTGGCGTAAAAAGCGAATTTGGGTTTGGCAAAACAAAATTGAATGTGTTATACAATTTCAATAAAATAGAAAGAGGCTACACAGACGATTCTACCAAAAGCCAAAATGGATACGATATGTACTCGAATGGAATATATAACGGTAACGAACATTTTGTAGATGCCTATGCAAATTTTGTTTTATCAAAATCTACCAAACTTACTGTGGGTGCAGATTTTAGAGCATCAACTACTAATCAAGATTACCTTTCAATTGGCTTTTTTGGCCCATATAAAACAAGCTATGGTAGCGATAGTTTAAAGCAACATCAAACAAGTGCTTACGCTGCTTTAAATTATAATAATAACGAGGGGTTTAATGTAGAAGTTGGTGGCAGATACAACAACCATTCTACCTATGGTAGCAATGGTGTTTTTAATATTAATCCATCTTATCAGGCAACTAATGATATTAAAATATTTGCAAATATTTCATCTGCATATAGAACACCAAGTTTATATCAATTATATAGTGAATACGGCAATAAAAAATTAAAGCCCGAAGTTGCTTTAAGTACTGAAATTGGTTTGCAACATTTTTTTGTTGACAAGAAAATTAAAACACAATTTGTTATTTTTTCAAGAGATGTTAAAGATGTTATTTTCTTTTATTATAACAGTACAACATTTCAATCTATATACATCAACCAAGATAAACAACAAGACCTAGGACTTGAGTTTGACGCTAGTTTTCAGCTTTGCAAAAACACTACTTTAAAAACAGCTTACACTTTTGTAGATGGACAAATAAGTAGTAAAAAGGGTAATGGAAAAGATACTACTTATAACAACCTTTTACGCCGACCAAAGCATAGCATTAACGCGGGTTTATCTTCTCAAATTACAAAAAAATTATTTTTAAGTGCTAACCTAAATTGGTTTGGAAAAAGAAAGGATGCCTATTTTAACAATACAACATTTACTACCAATGATGTTGTGTTAAATGATTATACTTTGTTAGATGTTTATGCAGAGTATGGGTTATTAAAAAACAAAATAAAACTATTTGCAAATGCAAGAAACATTACTGATGCCAAATACACAGAAATCAGTGGCTACAACACTTTAGGAACAACAATTACTGGTGGCGTTAGATTTACTTTTTAATTTCACAAGTACGCTTCTAATAAAAGAGAAAGCCTTGCAAAATGCAAGGCTTTCTCTTTTATTAGAACATGTTTTATTATCCGTAAATAGAAACCTCATTCACTCCTTTATCATTTTTAACACCTCTATACATTCCTGCACTATTAAAAATCATTGCATAATTTCCATTAGCATCTACACCAATCATTCCTCCTTCTCCATCCATATTTTTTAGTTTATGCATTACTGTTTCTTCCATTGCATTTTGCAAACTCATTTCTTTATACTCCATTAAACAGCTTACAGTATGTGCTGCAACGGCTTTAATAAATGGTTCTCCGTGTCCCGTGCAACTGATAGCACAGGTTTGGTTATTAGCATAAGTTCCAGAGCCTATTACTGGACTATCGCCCACTCTGCCATATTTTTTATTGGTCATTCCTCCAGTACTAGTTGCAGCTGCTATATTGCCATTAACATCGCAAGCTACAGCACCTACTGTTCCAAATTTTTTATCTTTCATCAACTCTTCCAAATGATGGTGTGTGTGGTCTAAAGAGTAATTATCTGAATCACGAATTGCCTTCCATTGATCGTATCTAAACTGAGAGAAAAAATATTCGTCTGGCTCTAGTTTAATGCCCTGCTTAATAGCAAAATCATTGGCACCCTTACCGCTTAAAAATACGTGATTGCTATTATTCATTACTTCTGTGGCTAGTTCAACAGGGTTTCTAACACTGCGAACACCACAAACGCTTCCTGCTTCTAAATCTTGTCCTCGCATAATAGCTGCATCCATTTCTTGGGTGCCTTTTTTAGTAAACACACTACCCTTGCCAGCATTAAACAACACATTATCCTCAAGCACTACAACTGCTGCTTTAACTGCATTAACTGCTGTGCCTCCTTCTTCTAATACAGCATAGCCAGCATTTAAAGCTGTTTGCAATGCATCTAAATATGCTTTCTCTAAATCGGGGGTCATATCTTCTTTTAAAATAGTTCCTGCACCTCCGTGAATACAAATTGTTATATTAGACATACTTAATTTTTTATACTTTTTGTTAATTTAATGGATACAATTTTGTTATTAATTTTTCACATTCAGTTAATAGTTTTTCCTTGTTAATGGCTGCTGTTCCTACTTCTTCGCAAACCAAACCACCAGCAATATTAGCCATTTCGGCTGCCAATTGTATGTTTTGGGTAGCAGCATAAACCAATGATGCCACAGCAATTACAGTATCTCCAGCACCACTAACATCTGCTATATTTCTAATATGTGTTGGTATTATATAACAGTCGTTAGCAACATTATAAAACACCCCTTTTTCAGACAATGTAATAAATGAAATATGGTGGTTTAATTGTAGTTGTAGTTGTTGATGAATATTTGTTAAAACATCCTTTGTAACATCATCAAATAACATATTTAAAGCCTCTTTTACCTCTATTAAATTGGGTTTAAATAAATCTACATTTTTATAACTAAAAAAGTTTTTTCGTTTAGGATCTACCGATGTAAGCACATTATATTGCTTGCATAAACTAATGGTTTGTGTTATTACTCTTTCGGTTAAAACCCCTTTATTATAATCTTCAAAAATGATGATGGCTGGCTTTTCAGTAATAATATATTGTTTTATATTTTGCAGTAATTTGTCTTCTAATGCTGTTGTTAAATCAACTGTCATTTCTGCGTCTAAACGCATCATTTGTTGATTGCGACTAAGAATTCTTGTTTTATTGGTTGTTATTCTATTATCACTGGCAATTATATAGTTAGTATTAATTTTTTCTTCTTGCAATAATGTTTGCAGTTTATTACCTTCTACATCTGTTCCAATTACAGATATGATAGCAGTGTTTGCACCTAAGGCAATTAGGTTTAAAGCCACATTGGCTGCACCACCTAATCTAAGTTCATTTTTTTGTAAAGCAACAATTGGTACTGGGGCTTCAGGAGAAATTCTGTTTACATTCCCCCACCAATAAGTATCTAGCATTACATCGCCAATAACTGCAACTTTTACATTAGAAAAGGTATTGAAAATTGTATTGAAGTCCATTAGTTTTAGTCTGTTTATAAGCTTATGATAGTAAGGAAATAATTGCTTTATAATATTCAATAATCATTTGCAATGAACTTCAAAACAGTTGTAAATAAACCTTTTTTGAAATCATTTATTATTCAAAAATAAATGATTTGCACAACTTGAATATTTATTCATCAAGCCTTGGTTGCATTGTTTCTTTAAGTAATTATTTTTCTTATAAAATAATTGCTTAAAATCTTTGTCAATATTTAACACCATTAAAAGATAATAACGATGGAATTGCTAAAAAAGGTAAATGATTTTAATATAAAAGGATTACAAGTTTCTCTAATTTGTCTTCTTAATAATCATTGTGGGCACTTTTATAAAATTGCGGAATAAACTAAATTAGTTAGGGCTTTATAATGGCATTAAATTAGAATTGCTATATCATATTGTGGCTTTATAGTAATTTATTTTTAAGACTATTCCATCCACCACCATTATATACTTGTGTATAGCCATTTGCTTTAAGAATTGATGCTGCAGATGCACTCCTCATTCCAGATGCACAACAAGCTATTATAATTTTGTTTTTATCTTTTAGTTTTGATAGGTTTTGGGTTAATACATCTACTGGAATATTAATTGCCCCATCAATATGTCCTCTTGAAAATTCTCCTTGGCTTCTAACATCAACAATAATAGCACCATTTTTTTGTAAATCTGCATAGTTAGTTGTTTTACCAAAACCTAGTAAATTCATTATTTTATTAAGCATTTTTTTCTTTTTTCTTGTTAAATAAACTGAACAATAATCCACCCATTATAGCACCATATAAAGATGAGTTAATGGGCTTTGAGGTGATCATACAAGTGCCTGACGAACAACCAACCCACTTCCAATAACATAAGCCTGCAACTAGTCCTAAAACAATACCAATAAAAGTTATTTTGTTATTAATTACGTACTGTTTCATTACTTTTATGCCTTTTCAACTAATTGATTGTTAAAAATAGTAACACCATTATAGCTTACTTCCCAAGTTACTGACAGTGCTTTTTTTAGCATACTACTTACACCACAGTATTTCTCTTGAGAATCTGTAACTGCATTCAATGCTGCTGTTTCAAAAGCTATATCTCCTTTAAATTCATAAATCAAATGAATAGCTATGTATTGAATAGGTGCTGTTTTGCTCAACTCACCAACAACTTTAATATTCAAGTCGTTTACTTCGGTTTTTGCTTTTCGTAAAATGGCTACAATATCCATTCCTGTGCAACCAGAAAGAGCTGTAAGAACAAAAGGTTTAGGAATTGGACCATTATTATCACCACCCACCCTTTCTGGTGCATCCATTACAATTGTGTGGTCGTTTACCAATGCATTGAATTGCATCTTACCCATCCATTGGGTTTCAATTTCGTGCTGTGCCATACTTATTTTTTTTTGCAAGTATTGATACCAAGTGGTAAATAAAGTGGGCAAAAACTAATAACACTAGTTAGTAAAAAAACGCCTCCTAATATTAGCAATACCACAGCTAATGTTCCAGTAACTATTTGGGTAAAATAAAGCACTGAAAAAACAATAGCAATAATGACACGAATGATTTTATCGGCTGACCCCATATTCTTTTTCATTGTAGTTTTTTTATTGTGAAAAATAGAAACCCTTTTTTAAAAGGTAATACAAAACTACAATGTGTTAATTGCTTAGTTTGTGATATAAATCACATAAGTAAAATTTTTTTTCGGGATAGTGTGACAAGTTTTGATTTTTCCATTTGTTTTAACACCCTGCTTACCGCTGCACGAGCTGTACCTTTTTCGTCTGCAAGTTGCTAAAGTGTAATGGATTTTTACTTGCTATTCTAGAATGCTGATTTTTTGATGTAACAGGTGTAATAATCTAGCATCTAATTTTTGAAAAGCCATAGCATTTACTACGTTCAATAATTCTTCGACTTTTTTTATAAAGATTAAAAAATAAACTCTATCAATTAGGGGAATTCTTGTATTTCTGGTATTACAAGTTTAAAAAACTATTTATTTAAAACTAGAGAATCCTTGATATCAATAACATAAGTTTTAGTCCATTTGTCGTGCCAGGGATATGATGGGTTGCCCAGTGCACTTAATGGGTTAAAAGGTACTGCTCTGCAAAAACCTCTTGCAAAAGCTGTTGCAGGAGTAATAATAGTTCCATCTTGATTTACAGCCTTGGTTCCAGTAATTAGTTTTCCTAAAGATCGCCCCTTACTAATTGCTTCAATTGAACCCATAAATATACCAAAAAAGAAAAGCGTAAATAACCTATCCATTAATGGGTTCATATTAGAAATTCCATCTATTAAAGATGGATTCATAATGCCAATTACAACTCCTATTGTAAACAATACAACTAGAAAGCAAATAAAATCTATGATATAATTTAAAAATCGTTGCCCTTTGCTGGCCACCACTAAATTGCTTTCTAAATCGCTTAGTAAATTTTCTTGTATCGATTCCATAAGTAGTTATTTGTGAACGAATTTATAAACATCCTTTTTTAAAACAAACTTTTCTTTTTTCCTCTTCCTGTTAAACCCAATGCACCTAATAAACTTCTTGTTAATACACTTGCTGCTGTGCGACCCATTTGTTTTACTATTGGATTATCAAAAAAACTTTCTTCTTTTTTTTCTTTTTGTGTTGTTGATTCTTCCTCTTGTTGTTGCGTAGCAGCTTCTATTTTTTTAGTAAGCATTTCGTAAGCACTTTCTGTATCAACAACCTCACTATATTTTTTTACAAGCTTACTATTACTTACTAAAGTATCTATTTCATTTTCTGTTAATACATCCATTCTGCTACGTGGTGGGCAAAGCATTGTATGTACCAATGGAGTTGGTATTCCTTTTTCGTTTAGCAGCGTAACAAAACCTTCGCCAATGCCCATTTGTGTTAATAACTCATCGGTTTTATAATATTGGGTTTCTGGGAAATTTTCAGCAGCGGTTTTAATGGTTTTTCTATCAGCAGCAGTAAATGCACGTAAAGCGTGTTGCACTTTTAAACCCAATTGTGCAAGTATTGAAGCAGGAATATCTTGTGGATTTTGAGTGCAAAAGAAAATGCCAATTCCCTTGCTACGTATCAATTTGATAACGGTTTCTATTTGTTGCAATAATGCTGTTGTAGCTTCTTGAAACACCAAATGTGCTTCATCTATTATCAATACTAATTTAGGTTTGTCAAGGTCTCCTTCCTCGGGACAAATTGCATATAACTCTGCCAATAACTGCAACATAAATGTGCTAAATAATTTTGGGCGATTTTGCATATCCATCACCCTTAAAATATTAATCATTCCACGCCCATCATCACTGATTTTCATTAAATCATCTACATCAAAACTTCTTTCTCCAAAAAAAATATCTGCTCCTTGTTGTTGCAATTCAATAATCTTTCTTAGTATGGTGCCTGTTGATGTTGATGAGATATTTCCATATTGTTGCTTCAATTCTTCCTTACCTTCATTGCTGATGTATTGCAATACTTTTATAAAATCTTTTAGGTCAACTAGGGGCATATTATTATCATCACAATATTTAAAAATCATTGCCACTAAGCCTTCTTGTGTATCGTTAAGATTCAAAATTTTACTTAATAAAATAGGACCAAACTCTGTAACAGTGGCTCTTAAACGAACTCCTTTTTGATCACTTAAACTATATAATTCTGTGGGAAAAGATGATGGGTTATAAGTAATGTTTAAATGATTGCAACGGTCTGTTATTTTATCGTTCAAAACGCCAGGTGCTGCTATGCCACTTAAATCTCCTTTAATATCCATTAACACAACTGGCACACTATTATCGCTCAAAGCCTCACTAATCATTTGCAAGGTTTTGGTTTTACCAGTACCTGTGGCACCAGCTATTAAACCATGACGATTCATTGTTTTTAATGGTAAGTAAACATCTGCATTTGGCACAACTTGGCCATCTAACATACCTACACCAATTTTTACTTTTTCTCCTTTAAAAGTATAGCCTGTATTTACTATTGATAGGAATTGCTCTGTGTTTGCCATTGATTTGTTTTATTAATGTGGCAAACTTAAAAGTTTATTTGTATTTTTTAATTCAACAATCCACTTGCCCAATCTATGGCATATTTTGCTTTGCTTAATTTGGCTTGCAGTTCTGTGGTTTTTTGTTGCATTTCAAGCACTTTGTTTTCTCTGCTATTAACTATAAACAAGCTACTTTCTCCATTGCTAAATTTTAATAGTTCATTGCGGTATAAACTATTGTAATTATTTAATGCTGTATTGGCAATTTTTACTTGTTTTTGCAGTTGCAAGTATTCGTTTTGATATGCTAGTATTTTATTTTGGATTTGTAGTTTTTTATAGTTCAATTCAAGATTTGTTTCAGCAATTTTTAATTTTGCTTTTCTTACTTCGCCTCGTCCTTCTCTAAAAAATAAAGGAATTTTTACATCTATCCCCCATTTATAATTGTTTTGAATGGTAGCACTGTTAAAGCTATTGAATACTGCATAATCTTTATTTAATAAATTGGCTTTAGCATTTATGTAAGGCAAAAGATTTTGCTTTTTTAAACGTTGTTCTATACTTAAAGCATCTAACTTAAAGTTGTAGAATTTTATAATTGGGCTTTGCTGTAATGCACTATTTACAATTGTTTCACCAATATCAATTTGGCTTGTTGTAACTATTTCAACAGGTATTGTTTTATTATCAATAGTAACTGCACTATCTTTTTCATTCCATAAAAAGTTTGATATTTCAAGCTGAGCATTTAATAATTTTAATTGTGCATCTGCTTGTTGCATTTGTATATTTTGTAATTGTGTAAATGCTTCTAATGTATCCATTGGACTTCTATCTCCATTAGCAGCTGTTATTTTTATTAGCCTTAATCTATCGCTACTAATTTTTAAAAAATTATTATAAATACTATTCAGTTTGTAAACAGCCAACCATTGAATATAACTTGAATAGGCATCGTACAATAAATTGTTTAGTACTATTAATTTCTCTTGTTCACTTTGGCTTTTATAAATTTTTGCTTGTTTTAAAGCAGCCCTTCTTTTATCAATTAGCAATCCTTTAGCTAATGGAATATCTACACCAAAATAACTGCTTTTGCCTGGGGTTAATTCGCTGCTCATTCTATCGCCACCATTATCTTCAATACCAGTTTTTACATTACCAATAGGTAATGGTACTTTAAGTTCTGGATTGGTGTAGAAGTAATAATTTTTTTCGTCAAGTGTTTTTCTTGAGGCATCTACATATATAGTGGGGTCAAACTCACCTTTTGCTATTAGTATTTCTGCTTTTGCTTTTTCTACCAAAATATTTGCCTGTTTTGCAATAGGATGGTATTGCTTTATTTGCTCAATAAACTGTTGTAAAGACAACTGTTTTTCTTGAGCAAAAAGCTTTGCCGAAAACAATGATATTATAGTGATGATTTTTAGTTTCATCTATTTTGTAGTGTTTATTTTTTCTTTTCGTCTTTTAATTTAGAGTCGGTTTTTGGCTTATAGTATTCTGGTGGGAATCCATTAATATTACGCCATAATTCATAGCCCACTTTTACATCTTTAAGTAATGCTATACCTTTTGCTCCTCCTCCTAATTTTAAATTTCTTGGCCAAGATTTTTCACTGTTTGTAGTATCTTCAGCAACCAATACTCTAAATTTTCCATTACTACTTATATTGGTTTCTACAGCTGCTATTTTACCACCAAAAGTGCCAAAACTATTATTAGGCCAACCACTAAAAACAATAGCAGGAAAACCATCGAAAATAAATCTTACCTTCTCTCCAATGTGAACTAATGGCAAATCCATAGGTTCAATGTACATTTCTACAGCAAAGCTTTTATTCAGGGGTACTATTTCTACAACCATTTCTCCTTCTTTAACAAATTCTCCAATACCTGCTTTTTTTGCTTTTATTATTTGACCATCTTGTGGTGCAATAATGTAGTATAGCTTATTACGAATATCGTAGTTAGCGTAAATATTTTGCAGTTTAGAAATATCGGCATTTGTGGAAGCTAAGTTTGATAAAGAACTGAATTTATCACCTTCTGTTTTTGATATTTTATCTACATAATCTTGTACGACACTATTCTTTTCTATTCTATAGTTTATTAGTTCTTGTTTACCTTGAGCAAATTTGTTTTCAGCACTTATTTTTTTAGCAAATCCATTTTGATAATTGGCTCTTCTTTTTTCAAAATCTACTAAAGAAATGGCACCACTATCAAGCATTACTTTTCCTGCATCTAACTGTCGTTTGTAAATACTTAGTTCATTTGATAGTGCAATAACATCATTACTATCACTAATTATTTTAAGCTGTTGTTGTTTTATTTTATTATCAAGAATTGATAACTTTAATATTTGTGCTTCTTGTTGTGCTGCAACTTGTATATCGGCTGTTTTTGCTTTATTTTCATAACCAGCTGCACTTTGTTTTTTTGCTTCAAGTTGTTGCTTGGTTCTATCTAAAAGTTCTGGGTCGAAATAATCAACTTTTACTTCCCCTAGTTTTAAAACTGTATCTCCTTTTTTTACAAAATCTCCTTCTTTAATATACCACTTTGCAATGCTACCACTTAGTACCGTGTTTATTTCTTGTGGTCTGTTCTCTTGCATTAATGTTGTTATAGATCCACTTGCCTTTATATTTTGTGTCCAAGGTAAAAACATAACAAAAACACAAATAATTACAATAGCAATTACCCACCTTTTTACACTGCTATATTTTTCTATTCTATAGATTTTTTTATAAGAATGTAAGGTGTTTTTTTCAACAAGCTCATCAATATTTTGGTATAGTATTTCCATACAATTATTTTAGATTAATTACTAAATCGCATTGTTTTTTTACAGTTTCATCTTCAGATATTATAATGATTGTAGCATTATTTTCTTTTTGCAAATAATCGGTTAAAGACATAATTTCTTTGGGTTCTAAATTATTAAAAGGATTTTCCAATAATAACAATCTATGTCTTCCTACTAAAGCTCTTACTAGTAAGATTTCTTGTCTGATATTTCCGTTTAGTTTTTTTCCTTGTGTATCTAAAACTGCATCGTATCCACCTTTATAATTTTTTATAAAATCTTTTAAGTTTAATCTATCTGATAATATATTAACATCATCAATAGAAATTTTGGTATTTCCCATTGTTAAATTTTCCAACAATGTTCCATTAAAAATATCTTGCTGATTAAGTAAAATGCCTGTCTGAGAACGCAAACTTTTTAAGCTATAGTTACCAATTGGAACATTATCAATTAACACAGATCCCGAAAAATTTGTAAATGCCCCAGTTAGTAATCTTAATACTGATGACTTGCCAGAACCCGATGCTCCAGAAAGACAAACCATTTGACCAGCTTTTACACTAAAAGAAACATTTTTTAATACTTCTTTATCGTCATAACCAAAACTTACTTTGCTAAATTCTACATCAACACCTTTGTTAATGTTTGGCAATTCCCTAGTACCTGAAACTTCAACATCGCTATCAATTACTTTACTTAATTTTTGAATGGATGTTAATGTGTCATATACTTTATCCAAGCTGCTAATTAATTTTTCTACACTGCTCATAATGGAAATAATTACAATATCAGCAGCAATAAATTGTCCTACATTTATTTGATTATCTATAACTAAAAAACTACCAACAGTTAGCATAGCTGCGGTTATAATAATTTTAAATGTTATTAAGCTCCAAAACTGTGTAAGTAATATTTTAAAATGTGAGGTTCTAGCATCTAGATATCCAGTAACAAGTTTATCTGCTTTTTCTAAATGTAAATTGGTGTTTTTGCTGTATTTGAATGATTTTATTACTCTTGCCATTTCTTCTAACCAACTTGCAATGGCATACTTATAGTCGCTAGCTTTTAAGCTTGTTGCTAATCCCTGCGGCGATGTAAATTTTATAATAGCAACTAGTATTACAATTAAAAATAAACCAAAACCAATAAAAATGGGGTGATAAAAAGATAGTAAGATTAATCCAAAAACTATTTGAATGATAGCTGCTGGAACATCTAATAAAATTTTTTCTAAACTTTTTATTAATGAAGGGGCATCAAAATATCTATTCACCAATTCTGGTAAATAATATTTATCCAATTTTTCGATATTTAAATGTGGTAGTTTATTAGCAAATTCAAGTGAATAGCGGGTAAATATTTTTTGCTTTACCTTTTCTGTTATTTGCATTTGACGCACCTGCACCAATCCATTAATAAAAACACCCAACACAACTATAATTATTAAAACTACAATTGATGTAGATAGAGTTCCTGCTGTAACGAAATTAATAATGGTTTGAATACCTAAAGGCAATGTAAGTGCTATTAATCCACCCAATATGGCAAAAAAGTAGATACTCGAAATATCTTTTTTATCGAGCTTTAGTATCTTAAACAAACTTCTTACCGACTTAAATAAGTTTTCTTGTGCATTTTGTTCCATAATTAAAGCAGTATATTATTGCGAAAATATGGTTTGCATTTTTCAAGAAATTACAAATACTGAAATTATTAAACTAATTAACAATTTATTATGATTTTTTAAACATCATTTTTAATTACTGAAAATTATCCCACTAATCCCGCTGCTTTACTAATTTCCAGCATTTTGTCTATTGGTTTTTTGGCTGCTATTCTTAATGTTTCATCCATCGTAATTTCTGGCAATTGGTATTGCATACACAAATACAATTTTTCAAGTGTATTTAGCTTCATATAAGGACAATCATTACAAGCACAACTATTGTTAGGAGGTGCTGGGATAAAAGTTTTATTAGGAGCACTTTTTTGCATTTGGTGCAAAATGCCAGTTTCTGTAGCTACAATAAATTGAGTAGCATTACTTGTTTGTGCGTATTTTAATAATTGTGTTGTGCTTCCAATATAATCAGCAATGCTCAATACAGCCTCTTCACATTCTGGATGAGCAATCATTTTTGCTTGAGGATGTCGAATTTTTAGTTTGGTAATTTTTTCTAAACTAAAAATTTCGTGTACCATACAGGCTCCATTCCACAGTAACATATTTCTACCCGTTTTCTTATTCAGATATCCGCCAAGATTTTTATCGGGAGCAAATATTATTTTTTGCTCTTTAGGTAAACTATTTAAAATAGCCTGTGCATTTGACGATGTGCAAATAATGTCGCTCAAGGCTTTTATTTGTGAAGTGCAGTTGATATAAGAAATTACCAAATGATCTGGATGCTTATCTTTAAAAGATTTAAAAAGATTTGCTGGTGCAGAATCTGCTAAAGAACAACCAGCTTTTAAATCTGGCAATAAAACTTTTTTGGTAGGATTTAAAATTTTGGCTGTTTCTGCCATAAAATGTACACCAGCAAAAACAATTACATCGGCATTGGTAGTTGCAGCTTTTTGTGCAAGCCCCAAACTATCTCCAATATAATCTGCCACATCCTGTATATCAGGTTCTTGATAATAGTGAGCCAGTACAATTGCATTTTTTTGTTTTTTTAAATTATTAATCTCTGCAAATAAATCTAATGTTGGGCTAAGTTCAATATTTAAAAAACCATCTGCCTCAATTTTTGAATAATCAATGTTCATAACTGTTGTAATAGTATTTAATAATACATTTATATATAAACAACTATTACTATTACGAGTGTTAATATCGTGATAACTTAGTTGTTCACACAAGACAAAGTTAATAAGGTGAACCTTATCCACTTTAATTCACAAAGTATTAATTCTATGAAATATAGTTCAGTTAATCATTTTAATGTTTTTTCCACATCGTTTATTAAAGTATTCTGTTTTTTCAACATTTATTAGTTGACGACATATTAACTGTTAGTTAACTCTAAATAATTTGAAAGTAAAACTTAAAATTTCATTTTTTATTAATTTACAAGCTTATTTATTCTTCTTTTTTTCACATTCTTCCTTTTAGAATTTCCATTTTCTAACACATAATGTTCCTTGTTAACAATTTTATGTGGATTGTTATTTGAATAATATTTTAGAATAATTTATTTATCACTTTTTAAAAATAAGAAATTAACATAAAAATCTTTTGTAGATAAGCGTTTTAATAGTTTTTCCACAGTTTGTTCAATACTTAAATACCCCTATTTTTGCCAACCTTAAAAATAAAGTTTATACTATATGTCTATTATTCAAAGTATTCGTGATCGTGGAGCTTGGATTGTTGGTGGAGTTATCTCACTTGCATTAATTGCTTTTATATTACAAGATGGTTTAAGCCGTAGAGGATCTGTGCTAGGCTCAGGAACTACAGTTGGTAAAGTAAATGGTAAAAGTATTGATAGGAAAGAGTTTGATAAGAAAGTAGAGAATGCAAGCCAAGGAAATGCACAGCAAAGAGAAAATTTAATTGGTCAACTTTGGAATCAAGAAGTGAGTCAAATTTTATTAAATCAAGAGTTTGATAAATTAGGTTTAGATATTACTGATAAAGAACTAAGCATTGAATTATTTAAACCAAGTTCTCCATTGATGAATGAATTTAGAGATCAACAAACAGGTCAGGTTGATGTTGAAAAAGCTAAACAAGCTTGGAGCCAATTTAAAAAATCTGGTAAAGAAGATCAAAAAAAAGGTGTTTATGAGGGTATTGTTGAACCTACCAAATTACAAGCTAAGTATGGTAAGTTTAACAATATTATAGCCAAAGCAGCTTATGCACCAAAATGGTTAGTTAATAAACAAGAAGCTGATAATAATTTATTTGCTACTGTTTCTTATGTAGCAGTTCCTTATTCAACAATTATTGATAGCACTATTAAAGTTAGTGACGATGAAATAGTTGCTTATGGAAAAAAACACAGCAAACTTTATGAAAAAGATGAAGAAACCAGAACATTTAATTATGTAAGTTTTGATGCAATACCTAGTGCTGCTGATAGTGCTGCTGTTAAAACTAAACTTGAAAATAAAAAGGCTGAATTCGCCGCTGCTACTAATATGGAAACATATTTTGCAAAAAGCACATCTGAAATGCCATATTACAATGGGCATATTGCAGGCAAAGAAATTAAACAACAGGTGAAAGATACATTAATTAAACTACCAATAGGTGGAGTTTTTGGTCCATATTTAGATGGTAATAACTATGTTTTAGCTAAAATGGTTAACATTAAAAATATTGCTGATAGTGCTAAGGTTAGACATATTTTAATTAAGACAATGGATAGAGACCAACGTTCTGGTCAATCATTTAGAATGAGAGATGATAGTACAGCAAAACACCTTTTAGACACTGTAGAGATGAAGCTTAAGGCTGGAGCAAACTTTGATTCAATTTGTTTGAAATATAGTGAAGATGATGGTAGTAAAATGAAGGGTGGTGTTTATGATTATTTCACTAGTGGAAGAATGGTTGCTAGCTTTAATGACTTTGCATTTACACAACCTGTTGGTTCAAAAGGAATAGTAAAAACAGAATATGGTTATCATTATGTAGAGGTTCTTGGTCAAAAAGGTTCAACACCAGCTTACAATATTGCTTATTACGCAAAACAAATTACTTTAAGTAATGAAACAGATATAGCAACAAAAAATGAGGCAACCAAATTCATTGGTACTGTAAAGTCTAAAAAAGATTTTGATGAAGCCATAAAGAAACTAAACAAAATAGCATATCCAGCCGATGGAATAAAAAATACAGATTTTAATGTTCCAGGTTTGGGCAGCAATAGAAGTTTGGTTAGATGGATTTATGAAAATGGAGTAGGTGATATTACTGAAACTTACCATTCGTTTAATAACAAATATATTGTAGGAATAATTACAGCTATAAACAAACCAGGAGTTCCTTCAGCACAAACTTTACGTCCACAGGTTGAAAGTTTGGTTAAGAATGAGAAGAAAGCAGTACAAATAATTTCAAAAATGAAAGGTGCTACTTTAGAAGCTATGGCTTCTGCTGTTGGAAATGGAGCATCTGTACAACGAATAGATACTTTACCAGCCCAAAATGCAGGAAATATGATGTTGGGTAATGACTTTAAATTTGCTGGTGCAGCTTTTAACACTTCAAACAAAGGAAAAGTTATTGAGCCAATTGCTGGGCAAAATGGTGTATTCGCTGTTAAAGTAGAAAATATAGCAGCTAGGGCAGCAGCACCAGCAGCACCAGAAGCAGTTAAAAATATGTTGAACAACACAATAAAAAATGCTGGCAACAGAATTAGTAATGAGCTTTTGAAAAAAGCAGCAGATATTAAAGACAATAGAGCAGAGCTTTATTAATACTTACTCTAAAAATCATTAAAACCGAATCAATTGATTCGGTTTTTTTGTTTGATTAGTTTAATGAAACAAAATTTAGATTTGCAATATATAATAACGTAACAAATGGAGATTATTAATAAAGTAGCAGAAAGTGGACTGATTACGCTAGATCTTGAAGAGTTTTATCCAAAAGAGGAGGTTAAATCTTTTGATTTAAAAGAATTTCTTTTTATGGGATTGATTTTAAAAGAGAAAGATTATAGATTGGCACTCCAAAATTTAGATTGGACAGATTTTAATAAAAAAAATGTTCACATTATTTGTACTGCCGACGCCATTATACCAATGTGGGCTTATATGTTAGCTGCATCTTACTTGCAACCTGTTGCAAATGAAATTGTTTTTGGTAATGAAAATCGTTTAATTGAATCTCTGATTTTAATGAATCTATCTAAAATTAATATAGATGATTATGTAGACAAAAGAGTAGTAGTTAAAGGTTGTGGCGAACTATCCATTCCAGAAATTGTTTATGTTGAAATCACAAAAAAACTTCGACCTGTTGCTAAAAGCATAATGTTTGGAGAACCTTGTAGTACTGTTCCAATTTTTAAAAAACCTATTAATAAATAAGCAATTGGCTTTCAAGTATTATTCTATCAGTGATGCTTTAAAAAAAGTGCAACAGTATTGTGCTTATCAAGAAAGATGTCATTTAGAGGTTAAGAATAAACTTTTAGAATTTGGCCTTACCACAAATGAAATTAATAATGTAATAGTTAATTTGATAGAAGATAATTATTTGAACGAGGAAAGGTTTGCTCAGCATTTTGCAAGAGGAAAATTTAGAATGAAACAATGGGGGAGAGTTAAAATTGGTTACGAACTAAGGCAAAAACAAATTAGTACAACATTGATAAAAAAAGCTTTGCAACAAATAGATCTTGATGAGTATATGTTGACTTTGCTAAAACTTTACAGTATTTATTTTGAAAAGCAAAAAGGAATTTTGCAAGTAAAAAAGATTAAGACACAAAAATATTTACAGCAGAAGGGGTTTGAAATAACTTTAATAAATGAGATTTCTAAAACTTTTAGTCTACAGAAACAGTAATTGTTTTATTGTAAGCTGTATCAATCCAGTTAGAAACTTTCTGTTGAAAAAGCTTTTTAAAGTATGGTAATGGAACAATATAGTTCATAAACCAACCCATCATTTTTGGTGATATGAAGTTACTTATGTTAAACAGCCTAATATCATCATTCATCCTTTTGTATATCTCTCTATCGTAATTTTTAAATACACTTTCATCAAATTTATTTTCTTTAACAGCTTTACTTATGAATTTAGAAGCTATATAACCACTTTGCATTCCTGTACCAATACCTTCACCTGTTGTTGGAGATATCATTGAAGCAGCATCACCAACTAATAACCAACCATCACCAAAACACTTACGCCTTAGCGAAGCAAAGGGTAATCCCCAGCCATTAATTTTATCTGTTGTTGTGGCATTTTTAAATCTTTCTTTTAGTACCTCATCTTCTCTAATTAGTTCTATAAAAATTTCTTTGATATTAAAGTTGTTTTTAGAAGCTATAGCACTTAACATTCCATACCCAACATTTGCTGAATCACTACCCAATGGGAAAATCCAGAAGTAACTCATTGGATATTTTTTTGGGTAATATACTTCCATTAATCCTTTATTATGAATTCCCTCAATCCCTTGCCAGTACTGTCTTACACCTGCAGCATAATGATTTCTATCTACTTTCCTTTCTCCTATATTCTTTAAAACAATAGAATGGTCTCCATCAGCACCAACAATTAAATTGCATAATATCTCTATTGTTTGTTGTTCTTTTTTGGCGATTACTTTCCATTTGTATTCCCCCTCAATTTTATCAACACTAACTACTTTAGCTGCTTGTAAAAAAGTAGAATATTTTGAGTCAAATCTATTAACAAGAATATTATCTAATGCATATCTTTTTGCAGTAGCGTATGGAGGTTTTGATTTCATTTCATCAACTGGCTGATACACAAATTCCGTGTATTTACCTTTAGGGTTAATTAGCCTAAATCCCCAACTAGCGTTAATGTTTCCATTTATTTGTATTTCCTTTTCTAGAATACTTTCGTCAATATGATTTAGCATCGCTATGGCTTTTAAATCTAAGCCGTCTCCACAAGTTTTGTCTCTAGGGAATGTAGCTGCATCTAGAATAATATGAGGAATATTCTCTTTTCCTAAAAAAATAGATAGTGCGGCACCAGCAGGGCCTGCACCAACTATACAAATGTTTCTATAAAGTTTTACTAATTGCATTAATTACTCTCCAAAATATTCTACATAAATTTTAGAAGTTTCAAATAATTTAATACAATGCAACTTAGCTGTTACTGGAAGTTTGGGTTCTAACTCTTTCCAAATTGCAATTGCAAGATTTTCTGTACTACACATTTGACCTTTTAAAAATGGAACATCCAAATTAAGATTCTTATGGTCTAATTTATCTATAATATTTTCTCTAATTAGTAGTCCAAGCTTTTTCACATCAAAAACAAATCCTGTATCTTCATTAGGAATACCTTTAACTGTTACATACAAGTCATAATTGTGACCATGCCAATTTTCATTGGCACAGGGGCCAAAGATCTCAAAATTTTTTTCAGCACTCCATTTTGGGTTAAATAATTTGTGTGCTGCATTAAAATGCTCTTTCCTAGTTAGATAAATCATCAATCTAAAATTAATTAAGGTACAAAGTTAGCTTTGCGTCTTAATTAAACATACTAGGGAAATTATTCCCTATTTATAGTATTGATTATTAACTAATTCTTTGTAAACACTATCTGATAAAAGGTATTTAAAGTTCTTTTTTTCCTTAATCAGTTTTCTAATTAATGTTGATGAAATATCAATTATTGGAGCTTCAAGCATAGTGGCGTTGTAGGCATTTTCTACAATATCATATTTTGGTCTTTTGTAAACCAATATTGGATATTTCTTTACCAATAGTTCATAATTCTTCCATTTTTCAATGTTACAATAACTATCACTACCCATAATAATACTAAAATCGTGTTGAGGGTATTTCTCCTCAAGGTGTGTTAGTGTATCTATTGTGTACGAAGGTTTGGGCAATTTGAACTCTATATCTGAAACCCTAAATCTATCATCATCTTCTATAGCGAGTGTTACCAAGTGTAGCCTATCGTATTCATTTAGTAGGGTATTTGATAATTTTAAAGGGTTTTGAGGGCTTACTACAAACCAAACCTTATCCACTTTACTATGCTCAGCAACATAACTGGCTATTATCAAGTGACCAATATGGATAGGGTTAAAAGAACCAAAATATAGACCAATTCTCATTTTATTCGTTTGCTGCTAATGGATTATACATTAATTCGTTACTAATATGTTAGCAGCTTCATCCAAACGCAAACTAAGATGATATCCTGCCACAGAAATACATATTGGATCGCCCAAAGGAGCTATTTGCTCAACCGTTACATTTTCTCCAGGCACGCATCCCATTTCCATTAATTTAATAGAAATATCGTCTGTAACAAACGAGTCTATGATACCAGATTCCCCAACCCTTAATAAACTAAGCTGTTTCATTTAAATAAATATTTACAAAGCTATTTGCATTGTTCGACAAATACTTACGATTTTTGGATTATGGCAATCAGATTTAATTATGTAGATAGAAAGCTTGTAAGGATTAGCAAAACACATTTAAAACAAATGGTGTTGTCAATATTCAAAGATGAGAACAGGGCAATAAAAACAGTTAACTATATCTTTTGCTCCGATGATTATCTTTTAAAAATTAATCAGCAAGCTTTAAACCACGATTATTATACAGACATAATAACTTTTCCACTTTCAGAAAGCGACAAACCTATTGAGGCGGAGATCTACGTAAGCATCGATAGAGTTAAAGAAAATGCCGCACAACTAAACCAATCTTTCAAAAGCGAAATAGCAAGGGTGTTAGCCCACGGGGCTCTCCACTTGTGTGGATACAATGATAAAAAAAAGAAGGATATTATAATAATGAGAAAGAAGGAGGTGTTCTATATAGCCAAATTGTAGTTCCACGAATCCCGGTTTCTCTGCGAAACTGGGATTCGTGGAACTTGTTTTTCGCCATCTTTGCATAATGGAAGAGAAAAAAAAATCGGCAGCATATCTTAAAAAAGTAGCACGTTCTAAATGGTCTTTGGCTTTAAGGCGATATTTAATAGAGAATGTGCCCAATGTAAACTACGCCCCTTACTTTGGTTTAGATACGACAACCTTTAGAAAATGGATTGAAATACAGTTCACAAATGATTTAAGTTGGGATAATTATGCCAAGAGTTGGCAATTTGATCATATTGTTCCAGTTGTCTATTTTGACTTAGAGGTTGAGGAAGATTTGAGAATGTGTTGGAGTTATATCAATATACGAGTAGAGCCATTTAATTTCAATAAAAACAGAGGAAATAGGGTTGATGTACTAGCTGTAAAATCATATTTTCTTGACCTGTATAATAAAACAAGTTTTTCGCTTTGTAAAAAAATGTTGGATAAAATTGAAAGCATTGAGGTATCTAGTATTGAATCTAACACCACTATCGAACAATTTATAAACGATAACAAAAGCAGGCTAGAAAATATTGCCTCGCTCAATAAATACGAATTCAATAGGTTTAATGCAGGAGCTAATATTGAGGATATTATACTTGAAAGAGAAATTCTTAAGAAGTTCGGTTCGTAGGCTATGACCTCCTGTCCTTTCGTGTTATCGATCTAAAAGGTCATTCAACAAAGTCAATCAAAATACTAACAGCCGTTTATCTTTGTTTTATGTTTCCAAATTATGATGTAATTGTTGTTGGTGCAGGACACGCAGGGTGTGAGGCTGCTGCTGCTGCTGCTAATATGGGTAGCAAAGTGCTACTGATAACTATGAATATGCAAACTATTGCTCAAATGAGCTGTAATCCTGCAATGGGAGGTATTGCAAAGGGGCAAATAGTAAGAGAAATAGATGCTTTGGGCGGCTATTCTGGTATAGTAAGTGATGCAAGCACCATTCAATTTAGAATGTTGAATAGAAGTAAAGGTCCTGCAATGTGGAGTCCAAGAACTCAAAACGACAGAATGGTATTTGCTATCAAATGGAGAGAGATGCTTGAGGGGACGCCCAATGTTGATTTTTACCAAGATATGGTGAAAAGTATGATTATTAAAAATGGTGTGGTATGTGGTGTTGTTACAGGATTAGGACATAAAATACACAGCAAAGCGGTAGTAGTTACAAGTGGTACTTTTTTAAATGGTATTATACATATTGGAGATAAACAACTTGGCGGCGGAAGAATCTCTGAAAAAGCAGCAACAGGAATTACTGAACAATTAGTGGAATTGGGTTTTGAAAGTGATAGGCTTAAAACAGGCACACCACCAAGGGTAGATGGTAGAAGCTTAGATTATAGTAAAATGGAAGAGCAAGCTGGGGATGATGAGATTGTTGGATTTTCATATTTAGATGTACCAAAAATTGAAGTTGAGCAACAAAGAAGTTGCCATATAACATATACTAGCCAAGAAGTTCACGATATTTTAAAAACAGGTTTTGATAGAAGTCCAATGTTTGCAGGTAGGATAGAGGGGCGTGGACCAAGATATTGCCCAAGTATAGAAGACAAAATAAATAGGTTTGCCGAAAGAGATAGACATCAGCTTTTTGTAGAACCAGAAGGATGGAATACTTGTGAAATTTATGTTAATGGCTTCTCAACATCTTTACCAGAGGAAGTACAGGTAAAAGCATTAAAATCTGTTCCAGGATTTGAGAACTGTAGAATATTTAGACCAGGTTATGCAATTGAGTATGATTTTTTTCCACCCACCCAATTGACTTACACTTTAGAAACGAAGCAAATCAAAAATCTTTTTTTTGCAGGGCAAATAAATGGAACTACCGGCTATGAAGAAGCTGCTTGCCAAGGATTAATGGCAGGAATGAATGCACACTTGAAAGTACACAATCAAGAACCGTTTGTATTGAAAAGAAATGAAGCATATATAGGAGTTTTGATAGACGATTTAATAAGTAAAGGCACAGACGAACCATATAGAATGTTTACAAGCAGAGCTGAATATAGAACACTTTTACGTCAAGATAATGCAGATATCAGGCTTACAGAAATGAGTCATAAGCTTGGCTTAGCTAATGATATTAGACTAGAGAATGTTCTAGCAAAAAAGAAAGGAGTTGAACATATTAAATTGATTATCAATGAAATGTGGCTATATCCAGAAGAGGTTAACCCTTATTTTGAAACAATAAACTCATCTTTGCTTACAGAAAAACAAAAACTTTCTAAAATCATATTACGCCCTAATGCTTCTTTATTGGATATGATGAAAATGGTAGATAAAATACAAAATGCTTTATCTCATTTTACAAGTGAAACAATTGAGCAAACAGAAATACAAGTTAAATATGAACGATATATTGAAAAAGAGCAAGAACTTGTAGATAAAATGGGCTTACTTGAAAATATGATAATTCCAGATGTTTTTGATTATGATAAAGTGCAAGCAATTTCAAGTGAGGCATTGCAGAAATTTAAAAAAATTAAACCAAGAACTTTGGGTCAGGCATCACGAATTAGTGGAGTAAACCCAAGCGATGTGCAAATACTTATGGTTTATATGGGTAGATAGAAATTTATGTATTGTTTACAAAAAAGTTCCAGCTAAGAATAGCCGGAACTTTATTTTATAACCCCCTATCGAAACCTTTATTCTATAATTAACTTTTTAGTTAATGTTTTTTGATCTGTAATTACAACAACAAAGTATACTCCTTTGTTAAGGCTATTAATTGACATATTATTTAAACCTGTATTTGCATTGTGTTTTATCAATTGTTTTCCCAATATATCTGTAATAATTATTTGTCCTTCATTAAATATGTCGTTTACTTGAATTGAAATATTTGATTTAGCAGGATTTGGATATAGGTAAAATGACTCATTATCGTAACTTGATTGAGTATTTATACCTCTTGCCAAAGGGCAATTAGCAACAACTCCTGCTAAGCTTCTACTATTACTGCAACCCAAACTAGTAGTAGTATAAGTTATACTTCCAGAACCAATTGAAACTGTATTAGCCACACCAGTTGAACTGTTAATTGTTAGTACTGATGGATTGCTAGAACTCCAGCTGCCACCACTTGGAACACCAACCAAACCAAAAGTTCTATTATTACAGAATGTAGCACTTCCTGCGATTCTTGGACTAGGATATCCAGGTGCAAATTGAATTGTAGGCACAGCAGGAATTGGTTTTACAGTAACAGTGTAGATTGTTGATTGATTACACCCAAATTCGTTAAATAAACTGTAGTTAATGGTGGCTGTACCAGCAGAAGTTCCTGTTACTACCCCAGCATTGTTAACAGTAGCCCTTCCTGCAATACTACTCCAAATACCGCCTACTGTAGCATTAGACAATACAACTGTAGCTCCAACGCAAACACTTGATGTGCCTGTAATTGGTGGTAATGGAGATACTTGTGCAATGTTGTATGTTATTATTGAAGATGCTGTACACCCAACAGTATTTGTGGTGCTATATGCTATTATTACATTCCCATTAGCAATCGCTGTTACTCTACCTGTTGAAGAAACTGTTGCTATGGTTGGGTTATAACTTGACCAACTTCCTCCAGATGTTGCACAACTTAAATTTGAACTGCTACCAATGGTACAATTTGTTGTAGATCCTGTAATTACTGCAACAGTTGGCACAGTTCTAACAGTATAAATGATGGTATTGCTTGTTGCTGTTGTTATTCCATTTGATACAATACAAGTTACAACATCTGCATTATGAAAGCTTGATGAAGTATAGGCATTGCTTGTTGAATTTTGAACAGATATTCCATTGACAAAAAAGTTATATGTTGGTGAACTGCCTCCATTAGTTGCTGTCGCAATTACCGTAGATGAACTACCCGCACAAAGATTAAAGTTTGATGTAAAAATGCTAACCGTTGGTACCGGTGCAGCATAAGTGTTTATCAATACAAACTGACTGAAATCCTGAATACCTGTTATAGAAATGGCATTATTGCCAGTTGCTAAACTAATTGCGGTAATTGGATAAGATGTCCAAGCACCATAAGAAACAGAACCTCTTTTAAACAAAGTATAATGTGATAAAGTTGTATCTGTAATAATACCATTTGGAAACCTCAAACTAACTGTAGCATTAAGGTTGCTTGTATTTGTTCCAAAATTATTTACAATCCAATATCCATTTATTACGTTGCTGCCACTAGCTGGTAAACCACCAACAGGATTTTCTGTTAAGTAAGAAATATTGATATCGCCATTTAGTACATCAGATGGAAAATTTAAACCCAATGAATTGGATAAATCGAAGGCGGTGTAGGTAGAATTTAAATTAGTGGAATAAACAGCATCGCAAAAACTATTACCACCAGCCACTGCAAGATTTGAAATAGGATTGGTTATAGCATTTACCCTTGTTGCATTATGTAAGCCAATTACATCTATAAAATTAGATGAGCTTGTGGCGTCATTAAATTGATAATAAGAAATCAATCCATTCTCTGAACCAGATAAGGTATTGTGCATTCTTTGTCTTATTTCACATAAATTTAGTTGAGATTGATAGATAGCAACCTCCTCAATATCTCCATTAAATGTTTGTTCAGATGTTGCAGTGCTGCTACCAAATCGCAATTCACCAGTAACATTATTAGTTATTCCAGAAATGGTTGAAAGGCTTTGTCCAACAAGTTTTCCATTAATATATAATCTCATTTTTTCTCCAGATTGCCATGTAACAAATACGTGGCTCCATTGGCTTATTTTAAACAAAGAAGAATCAATAATTAAATTAATTGGTGTCATAGAACCACTTATAGAAATTCCAGCACTTAGCTTAACATTTAAATCAACTTCATCTTTATACATTTTAATAAAGAAAGAAGTTGTTGCGGCATTTACACCATCACCCTTACATATAAAAGATTGCTGAGAAAGAGTTGTATTTGGAAATGCAAAAGGTTTCATCCAACCACCAAAACTTAAAGCCGATAAACCTTCAACAGCATTTACATCTCCTGCATTTGCATATTGATTAACTCCATTGCAATGCATCATCCTACCTCTAACTCTTTCAATGCCATTTGGTTGTGTTCTGTACTGTGCAGGATTTCCTGTGGTGTTTTGATTGCTGTAAAAACGGGCATTACAAGCATAAGCATATACTTTAAAATAATAGGTTGTATTTGCAGTTAAACCTGTTACTGTTAATGCTGTGGGAATAGCTGTTCCATTATAAATTACCTGTTCACCACTTCCATACACTAAAGAAGCTGTTGGATTTACTCCATCAACCATATCACTGAAAGCATTGGTTGTATTCATCTTTATTACATAACCTATTGCTCCTGTTTCTGGGGCAACAAAACCACTTAATGTTATGGCATTTCCTGTACTGCCACTAAATGAAATATTGGTAGCATTGTTGGGTGCACTGCAAGGCACAAACGTTACTGGACCTGGACCATACCCATCACCAGCTGTTGAGCTATTATAATTGAAGTGCTTAAGTATTGAAAAATCTCCTCCATTTTTATTTATCTTGTATAATACACCATAATCATAAGTGCCTCCACTGATACAACTACCATAAATCATTCCATCGTTTCCAATAGCTAGTTCATTATTAGGATAACGACCTTCGGAAATTCCAGTAAAGTTTTTGAGTATGGTATAGCCTGTTCCATTTTTGTGCACCTTATAAATGTTAAAACTTGAGTAATAGTTTTGTATGCCATAGATAGTATCATTTTGCAAAACAATTCCATCATTTGTAACACCAGGAATGGAGATTGGTGTATAGCCAGAGCCATCAGTATTTAAACTAAATATACCATAATTACCCGAGAAAATTAATTTTGAAGTTGCTGCGTCTTGTATCACTTTTGAGGGTGCATAAACACCGGATGGTATTTGATAAATGATAGAATAATTAGAACCATCTTTTTGCATTTTAAAAATGGCTCCTCTTGAATTATCACCTCCAGAACTCATTACACCATAAATATATCCATCAGCACCTTCCAATAAATTAGAGCCAATGTTATATGGTGTAGAAGATGTTATGAAATAAAACTTTCTAATGATGGTGGGTTGTGATCCAATTGATGGATTTAGCTTAGCAATACATTGTGTATCAGTTGAATAAGTTAAAGGGCCTACTTTGGTATAGGCTAAGTAAAAATTACCATCACTTGCTAATAATGGTGTTGCAGAACTGGAAACAAAACCTCTAAAATTTGCGTCATAATTACGCATATAACTCACAAAATCTGGCAGTTTATTTATTGATGTATTATTAGAGTAAACAAATAAATTACCAGATGCATAGGTTAAAGAACCACCAACCAAGCCAAAAGTTTTGCTATAATAAGGAGAGGCAAGGTTGTTTACATACAAAGGTTTGGTACTAGAGCCGCTACCTTTATAATAACCATCAAAACCAAGAATAGGTTGAAATTTTTTTCCTGATGTATCCATTTTACAGATATAGGAAGCGGTAGATGTACATAAGCCATAAAAGGTATTTTCGCCCCCATCTTGTCTGTAAAAAAAACTCTGTGGTGCAGATAATCCCTCAAATTCATTTTTAATTACCCTGAATGCTGAACCATCAGGGTTTATTGACATTAAACAACCCAAACCAGTGCTTGCAGATAAACCCCAACTTCTTGTAGAGAAATAGATTTTACTATTTAAGCCAGTAATAATTTTATAGTTAACTCCAGTGCCAGTTTCTGCTGCTGCAAATTGTTTTAACACAATAAATCCACTGCCATCTTTAGCAACTTTCCACAAGGTACCATGGTCTGTTTCTATACCATTTGGGATTCCTAAATTATAGCAAACACCATAAATGTATCCACCAGGTCCTTCAGCAATACCCCAAGGTTTACTACCTTCTAATCCATTGGTAGCGAAATAGTGAATAACATTGTATGTACCAGAAATTGGATTAAAACGAAAAGCTACTCCTTTACCACCAGCAAAATCAATTAAACCGCCGCCAGGAAAACAGCCATAAAAATTACCATCGCTACCTAAAACTAGTGGAGCCACAACACCACTACCAGAAATTGGTGAATTGTTGTAACCTGTGCCGTGTATTAAAGCAGTAAAACCTGTACCATTTGTATTCAATCTAAATATATGAGCTCCGTAAGAACCACCACCACAAACACCATATAGTTTTCCATCTAAGCCAAAAGTTAAACTTCCGTTTGTTCCGTTGTAGTCAATATTGGCATAAAACCCAAGATAATTCTGACCTATACCCGTTGTTGCCGGAAAATGATAAATAACTGAAAACATTGTTCCATCTAGTTTAATTTTCCAAATGGTGCCAGTATTATTCAACCCTCCTGTTTCACAAACACCATACATAAATCCATCAGAACCAATAACTGGTCTATATCGTATTGAACCACCATCGGTTGATTGATTGAATTTTTTTACTTCCTTATAATCACTGCCATCATACTTTATTTTTAAAATGTAAGTGGGTCTGTAATAACCATCTCCAACTACAGAATATATGTATCCATCGTTGCCATCAACAACATCATTGGGGCTAGCAGGGATGTAAGGAAAAGTAGCATTAATTTGATAGTTGCTTCCATCGGTATTAATACTGTAAGCATTACCTCTGTGTCCATATAAACCCCCACTACCATTAAACCCAATTATTTTATCTTGCGATTTTACACTTTTAATAAAAAGGAATAAAAAAATCATTAATAAAATAATGCTGAACAAAGCATTTATGTTAGCTGCTTTTTGTGTGCTTTTAATTTGTTCTATTCTGTTTTGTCTCATAACACTTTGTATTTGATTTACAATCCAAAAAGACGCTTTAAATTTTATATAATGCTTATCGTATTTAATAAAAAATTAGGTTTCAAAGACGTTTCTTTTGGTTGAAATCTTTATTTTTACTACACTCTAACGAATTGATATGGATTCTCTTTTTGCACTCATTCACTCACTTGCTCCATCTGAAAAAAGGTATTTTAAATTATTTGCACAACGACAGGTGCAACACAAAAACACCAACTATGCAAAACTTTTTGATGCTATTAATGAGCAAGATTTGTATGATGAAGAGGCGTTATTAAAAAAATTTAAAAAAGAAACATTTACTAAGCAGTTTGGTGTAGCAAAAAATTATTTATTCAATATGATACTAAGTTGTATGCAGCAATACAACGAAGAAAATTTTATTGAATGGAAGATTAGAAATATGTTTTTGCAAATAAAAATCCTTGCTAGTAAAGGATTAGATATTGAAGCAGAGAAACTAATTGCCAAAACAAAAGAGCTTGCTTGGCAATATGAATTTTATTATGTGATAGCAGATATTGTTGTTCTTGAAAAATACCTATTTGGCAATTTCAGAATTGGAGAACCAACAATTGAGTCGTATATGACTATTGAAAGAGAAGAGGCACAAGCATTTGAAATTGCCAACACGCATCAACAAATTGGTAATGTTTGGCATTACTTAACACTACTAGAATTAGAGATTGGGGTGTTGCCACAAAACGTAATTAAACAGCGTGCAGATATATATGTAAATGCTTACTATATGAAGCAAGAACCCCCTGTATCTTACAATGCAAAATTCAGGTATTATAGTACTTGGAGCTTATATTATAACCTAATAAACGACCAACAACGAAATTACGAGTGTTGCAAAAAAGCAGTGTTAATTCGTGAAGAGCAAATTGAACACCAACCCTTGCTTAAAATGGATCCATTGGC
>JBMLRA010000108.1:0-18406 GCA_049241265.1 Chitinophagaceae bacterium | reverse complement strand
CATTAACCTGATCTACATTTAGTGTAATGCCACTTGCTACACTAAATGTGCTACCATTTTGTAAAGTGATACCAGTGCTGCCTGTTGATACATTAGAGTTATTGATTATAACATTACCATAAGTAATACCTGTATTTTTTATTGTTGTACCAGAAGTACCAGCAAACTCAATATTTGAAGTATTTGAAAGACCAAAAGTACTACCATCTGGCAAAGTGCCACTTCCACCAATTTTATAGGTAGCTCCACTAGCTATATTCAAAGTTGTGTATCCACTTACCAATCTACTTGAAATTGAACCATCCAAAATAGCAGTACCAGAAATAGAAAGTGTACCAGTTAAACTTGTAGATCCAGAAGGAGTTTTTGTACCACTACCAGAAATTGTTAAGTTTACATAGTTTGGACTAGTAGTAATTACTTGTGTACCTGCAAGTCCGTATTCTACTGTGCTACCAGCATTTAATGTAGGTGTAATGCCAGGAATTGATGTATTTGAACCAGCAAAACCTTCTGCATCTTGAGTTATGAATGTACCATTTATTGTGATTGTTGGAGTTCCACTATTGATTTGTATTTGGCTTTCACCACCATTATTGAAAGTAGCACCAGTTGCAACAGTAAAAGGAACTGCATTGTTTAATAACAAATGGTTAGTTCCATTTAAAGTAAATGTTCCACTATTAATGTTGCAAGCAGTAGTAATAATTAAATTACTCGCATAGTTAGAAGTAACATTTGCATTTATATTCAAAGTTCCAACTTGATTAGTACCAATTGTTGAAGGAAATGGTGTAGATGTATTTGCGTTAAATGTAAAACTAGAACCTGCTGAATATGTTTTTGTTCCAGATACTGTAATTGTTGAATTAACACCACCAGTATTTGAAGTAATTACCGAACCTGTAGCAGCGTTTGTATAAGCCCCAGCACCTGAAAGTACATTTGTGCCACAAGTTAAAACACCATTGTTTGTAAGTGTTCCAGCCGATAAAACTGTGTTACTTGATAAGGTTGCTGTGCAGTTTGTAGTGATACTAATTCCATTAGAATTGCTTAATGTTAATGTACCACCATTACCTCCAATTTCTGCATTGCCAATAGATGCATCACCTATTTGCCAAGCACCACTAGAGGAAACGCCTAATGCGAATGTCCCTGTTGCTGTAATACCATTTCTAAAAGTTTTAAGACCCGCACCTGCCCAAGTTAAATTTGCTGCTAATTGTAATTGACCATTAATTACAGTAGCACTACCACCACCAGGATTACTTGGTGTAACAGCAAACCTGAAAATAGGAATTGTTGTTGTTGCTACATTCGGAAAATAAGTTTGTCCAGATGTTCCTGGTGTTGCACCACTTGTATTCCATTCTAAAATAGCCCCATTATTCCAAATTACTTGAGTTGCAGTTGCAAAACCAAAAGCACCATAACCACTGCCAGTTGATGCAGCAGTTCCATCACCAATAGTTATTTTACCTGCTACATTTATGGATGCACTACCACTGTAAATTATTGTTGAAGCATAACTTGCAGTCCCAGTAACTTGCAAAATACCACCACTTTGTATATCAACATCATTGCCAGTTCCATCATTAATATTTAGAGTGCCACTTGTAGAATTTATAGAAAGTTGTCCACCACTTAATATAACTAATTGGTCAATTGTAACACTAGACGTTAATGCAATATTGTGTCCATTTCTAATCGTGATAGTATTGGCACTACTAGTAGGCACCAATGTAGATGTTATCCAAGTATTATTATCTACAGAACTTTGCCAACTGCCAGCAGTTGCAAAATCACCACTTGCTGTATTGCTTCTAAAATAATCTGTTGCAGCAGTAACAGATGCTGGAGTAGCACTCACTTCAACTCCACTTGTCCAAGTTGTGCCTTTTCTTGTAAATATTTTAAAGAAGTATTGTGTACCATTAGTAAGGTTTGTTACAACTTGCGGGCTGCTGCTACCTTTATAAACAACAAATCCACTACCGAAAGCTGTGCCACTGTTAAAAGATAGATTTGCTGTGTAAGCATTACCATCACCCGTTGGTGTACCATCATTTGCAGAACCTGCACGAGCAACAATCATTATCTCATCAAAACAACTTGGGTTTACCCAACTAACAGAACTATTGGTATTGCCATTTGTTGCTCCAGCACCTGTAACATTTACACCTGTGCAAGTAATAATAGTCTGTGCATTGCTTGCACTTGCTGGGTCTGTACCTGTTTTATTTACAGAACCACTAAAAGTTATGCTTGAAAAAGCTGTAGTAGTTACGGAAATAGCATTTGAAATTACTGCACTATTTGCAATATCTGCAGTTACTAAAATATATCTTGTTGTGCCAGATGTGATAGACTGTGACAAACCACTTACAGCAACAGTACCACCACTATTTACTGCTGCTTGGTTAGTGCCTAGTTGTGTAGCACCAGTTAAGTTATTATTACTATTTATCCAAAATTTAAAACCATTTGTAGCAATATCACTTGATGTGTAAGTACCAGCTGTGGTAACTGAAACGCCTGTTAAAGTGGCATTAGCAGTTGTAACATCTAATTGATAAGAGGCTAAAATATTGTTTGTGCTGCCTTGTAGTATGTCGGCAGCAGCAGGATGGGCTGTTGAAATTGCAATAGACGGTGTACCTGCGGATGAAGTTGTACCTGAGAAAACAAAAGTCTTATTTCTAAACGTTCTCGTACCTGCTGATGCACCCCAGCCATACACCCTCACTTTTAAAGTGGTTCCATCATTAACACTAATCGAAGTACTGTTGGTAAATTGAACATTACTTGAAGTATTTGAAAATCCAGTAACATCACTCCCAAGTTGTGTTGATGATGTAAAATTGTTTAGTGAATAATAAACTGCTAAATTCATAGAACCTCCAGAAACACTATAAAAAAAACTTGTGGAGGTTACTGATAAGTTATTTCCAGAAGTTGGTGTAACTGAGTATTCATAATAATCTACTGAACTTAAACTTGCATTATCCCAACCATTTGCTGAACAGCCATTTGTGCCTCCAAATGTAATAGCTCCAGTTCCTGAACCTTTTAATTGAGAACCACCTGTTACATTACCTGTTACAGCTACTGTTGCATCTGCTGTTAATGCCCAAGTAGCTGATGCACTTTGCCCCCAACTACTACCCACTAATATCACCATTACTAAAGCTAAAAAAACGCTTTTCATTTGTCTTGTTTTTAATAAAACTTGTTTCATATATTCTATTTTGTGTTATAATACTATTCAACCTCAGGTTTGGGCAATAAAATGCACATACCTATTCAGGTCTAATCACACAGCAATGAATCGTTGAGAAATTTTAATGGTTTGAAGTCCTTATTAAAAATTGGACATTTAATCTAAAGCAAATATCCATATTCATCATTTCTTAACAAGGGTTTTTAGCGTTATCTAATTGTTATTAAAGAAAATTAGAAAATAATGGATAATACATATTTGGCGGATAATAATCTGTAGTTTAAAGAATGTAATCAATGGTCTAATATAAACTGCCAATCCTGTTAATGTACAGCATCTTCGAAAGGAATTGCACTTTAGTTATTTTTATTTAATGAAAGCCTCATCAATTAGGAGAGGCTTTTTTATGCAATAGAGAAAGCCTTTTGTAAATAACAAACTCAATCAAGAATTCAAAAAATCTGAATAATGTGTTAATAAATTTAAACGTAAGATAAACGTAAGATAAACGTAAGATAATTATATTTGCTTTATGGCAATAAATAATAACAACATTATCATAAGTGGTGCCTCGGGGCAGATTGGTAAACAGTTAGTAGTAAAGCAATACAGTTTTGGTACTGTTATATCAAAATATCCAGATATGAGCAAGGTGATACCCACAAAAAAACAGCTAAAAGAAAAAGGGCGATTTGCAAGGGCTGTGGCATTTGCACAAAACATTATTAATAACCCACAAAAAAAAATGGAATGGCAGCAAAAACTACCCGAAGGAAAAAAAGTATATCACGCAGCTATTCAATGGTTTTTAGAAAATGAAGACTTAGCGAGTAGATAAAGGTTAGGACTAAGCAATTGGCTACCATCTTCTAAAAATCATGGTTAAACAAAAAAATCCAGCACTAAACCCTAAAATATAAACCCCAATAATTAATACCTACTATGAAAACGTAATAAAAATACTTTCAAAAACTTATTTCCTTGTAGTCTAAACAACCTAAATCAGGTTAACAAATCCTTATCAAACCATTAAATCCATAACTCCATTTTTAAAAAAATATCCTCAATTATGAAAAAGAATCAAATTTTAAAATCAATTTGCTATGCCCTTTTATTAACAATCATCCTATGCATCAACTTGACAAATAAGCTTAATGCTCAATTACAGCCTAATTATCGAATTTATGGAATTACTTTAAGCGGTGCAGAGTTTGGAGAAAATCGTTTGCCAGGTGTTATGGGTAAAGATTATATCTATCCCTCCATTGCTGAAATTGCTTATTTTGCTTCAAAAGGTGTTGATATCATTCAGTTGCCATTTAAATGGGAACGTGTACAAAAACACCTTGGTGCATCACTTGATGAAAATGAAGTGGCATACATATCTAAATTCATAGATGATTGTGCTACATATAATATTTCGGTGAATTTAGTTTTACAAAATTTTGGGAGATATAACATTAATGGTGTAGCACATATTGTTGGTGGAAATGTAGTTACAGCGTGGCATTTAGCAGATTTTTGGAAAAAAATGGCCTTATTTTTATCAAACAAGCAAAATGTTTACAGCTTCTCTATTATGACAGAACCGCATGGAATGACACCTTATCATTGGCCTGCTACAGTACAGCAAGTAATTAATAGCATTAGAGAAGTAGATAGAAATACAATTGTAATTGTAGATGGAGATAACTATTCAAACCCTGCTACTTGGGAGGTTTATAACAACGATTTAAAATACGTTTTAGACCCAGCGAATAAATTAGTTTTTAATGCACATTGTTATTTCGATAAAAATTGTTCTGGCAAATATGCTTATAGCTACGACCAAGATGGTGCTACAGAATGGACTGGTGTTGAGAGGATGAAGCCATTTGTAAATTGGCTAAACCAAAATGGTAGACACGGATATGTTGGTGAATTTGGAATACCCAAAAACGATAGAAGATGGATTGTAACAATGAAGCACTTTTTAGAGTATTTGCAAGAAAATAATATAGGTGCTTCATATTGGGCTGCTGGTTCTTGGTGGAAAGATTATCCATTATCAATACAGCCAGTAAATAATCAAGACCAACCACAGCTAATTGTTTTTTCTAAATACTTTAATAAATCATATCAAAAAGTTATTGGTAGCCTTGTTGCAAACACAAAAAACAATAAGACAGAAAGTAGCAGAGGTAGTAATTATAGCTTAGCTGCAAGATAAATTCAAATAAATGATGTAGAAAAAGAACTAAGAAGACACAAAAAAAGCGTTATAAACTTTCGTTTGTAACGCTTTAGTGTGATCCCGCTGGGACTCGGACCCAGGGCCCCATCATTAAAAGTGATGTGCTCTACCAACTGAGCTACGAGATCATTCCCCGTTTTTTCGGAGTGCAAAAATAGGAGTAAAATGTTATTAGCCAAATATTTTAAAAAATATTTTTACAAAATATTAATCTTCTCTGTACTCCGATATTATTTTACCCCAACTATACTTACCAATTGTGCGAAATAAAAAATAGGTGGCAGCTAATGAAATGGGTATAAGAACAAGCACTAACCAAGTATGTGGATATATGAAAAAATGAATTACACCAACAAACCCACCAATAATTAGCATTGCAAAATTTTTAATAACCGATAAAAAATTGGGTATGTAGATAGTTGTAGAGAATGGCAGATATTTACAGATGACATAGACATAATTGTAATAATGAATAATTGGTTGCTGTAAAGATGTAATATTTTATCATTCACTAAAAACATTCATTTCTTTTTCGTTTTAATGGTATATTTACTTGCAGTGCTTGTAATAAATTTAATGATAAACTTCTTGGTAAAATATTTTGCAATCTTTTTTTTGTCCTTCGCTTTTATTAGTGTTTCAAATGCTCAAAAATCTGTTTCTTTAAATCCTCAACAAATCAGTGCTTTAGAATACCTTGATAGTGTAGGCAAAGTTGACTCAAGTGTTTACTGGCCTAATATAAAGCCCAAACTTTTTATTCAAAATATTCGTAAAAATGTTAGCAACCCAACGTTTATATATGCAGGTTCAAACACCAATTTTTGTGGCTATGCAGCTTTAAGTTATAGTTCTATTAGCACATATCCATTGCGTTATTCCAGGTTTATGATTGAGCTATATAAAAATGGTAAAGCAGATTTTAGAAAGGTTCATTTTAAACCATCAGATAAAGTAAAAATAGCATCGGGTCAATTAAAGTTTAAAGGAGAATTAGATATTAACCACGCAGATCAAATGTGGTATATGTCTTTGGCAGATCATTTTAAAGGCTATATAAATTGGCTTAGTTTGAGTTATGGTCCAGGCAAGGAAAATGTACTTTGGCCTTCTACAAATTTTGCAAAATTTAATAGAATGCTTCGACGCATTTGTGATTATAAAGTTGATGCAGTTGGCTCAGATTTAATAAGACCAATTTTTAGTGACGTAACTACTTTTTTAAATCAAAAACTTGCCGAAAATCATCAAGTGTTTTTATTTCTTAATAATGCTATTCTGCACAAAAGCAATCATAATAAAATTAAATTTAGATTTCCAACACACTATGTTGTTCTATTCAGTATAACAGAAAGTGCTGGTATGACTAATTTGATATATTGGGATTATGGTTTTAAAACATTGTTGCAATTGCCAACAGAAACGTTTAAGGATATTCTTTTTGGTGTAACTTGGTGCAATAAAAATGTTGAAGAATGAGTGCGATAAAAACGATATTAATGCTTGTTATAATATCTTGTTTTATTGCAAGCTGTTCAACGACTTTACCAAGTCATTATCCAGAAAAATATTATAAACAGAATGAACCTGCTATCATTAGCATTGAAAGTAACTATAGCAACATATATAAGCAAAAGCCTTTGGTGATTGCATTTACAGATAATGCATTTCAATATGTAACTCTTGAAATGAAAACAGATTCTATGCGATATGTGTACGAGTTTAAGGTTACTGAAAAAAGATTAGCAGATACTTTGCAAAAATTTGGATTCGATGTTAATGCTGTTCTAAAGCTAATCAAGGATATGCAACGAATCAAATGCACTTGGATAAACAGATTGGAGTATTACGTTGACGATAAAAAGCAAAATCTCATTTTCTTGTCCATTCGTCCCAAAGCATTTGATGTACTGTTTTCTGGTAAAAAATATTACACACTAACGTTCTACAGTCAGCCACAGTATTATGATTCAGAAGGAAGATTGCTCGATAAACGAAATAGAAAACGATTAAGAAAAATTAACAACGAAGTTTTTTGGCGTATTAATAGCAAAGTTTGCTATACCGTTTCAGATAGATTTAGATAGAAGATATACTTCTTTTTTAAAATAAAGTTCACTTGTGTTTATGTTGAATAGATAAAATAAATATCTTTCCACTTCATTTGAAATATTTTTTATTGAACAATAAGTGATAAAAGAATTTCATCATAATACGATTGCAAATGGAACTTAAAAGATTGTTTGATGCTATAGATTTTCAGCTAAATAAATTTGGCAATAAAGCAGATACACTCACATCAAAAGTCAATGGAACTTGGACTCCAAATAATACAGAAGCAATTCAACAAGTAGTCAATAAATTGAGTGCAGGCTTAATAAAACTTGGGGTTAGTGGGAATAACTTAACGCCTGAAGGAGCTGACAAAATTGCAATCATTAGCAACAATAGACCAGAGTGGGTTATTACAGATTTAGCTGTACAACAAACTGGAGCTATATTAGTACCATTATATCCAACTACAAACCCTCTTGAAATAGAGTTTATATTGAACGATTCTCAAACAAAATATGTATTTGTAAGCAACGAAGAAATGTATGAAAAAATAGTTGCTCTAAAATCTAAAGTTACATCACTACAAAACATTTACAGTTTTGATAAAGTACCAAATTGTAATCATTGGTCAGATCTTACTAGTAATATTGATGGTGCTGCATTACAAAATGTAGAAGCAATAAAAAAAACAATACCTGCATCACATTTAGCAACTATTATTTATACATCTGGTACAACAGGAACCCCCAAAGGTGTAATGCTTAGCCACAGCAACATTTATACTTGCGTTCAATATAGCAAAGCTAGTTTTCCTTTCGAAGATAATCCAACAAAAAAAGCACTTAGCTTTCTTCCTCTTAATCACATTTTCGAGAAAGTAATTACCTACATTTATTTGTATAGTGGTATTAGTATTTATTATGCTGAAAGCCTTGATACCATTGGCGATAACATAAGAGAAATAAAGCCATTTGGTTTTAGTTGCGTACCCAGATTACTAGAAAAGGTTTACGAAAAAATAATGGCAAAAGGTGCAGAATTAAAGGGAATAAAAAAGGTTTTATTTTACTGGGCTGTTGGGCTAGCAAAAAAGTACGACAACAATATTAGTGGTGGCATGTTGTACAATCTTCAGTTAAAAATTGCCAATAAAATAATATTTAATAAATGGAGAGAAGCGTTAGGTGGCAATATTGAGTTTATAGTTACAGGTGGAGCCGCCTGCCCAATTAATTTATTACGTATTTTTAATGCTGCTGGAGTGCCAATTTACGAAGGGTATGGCCCCACTGAAAACAGCCCAGTTATTAGCGTTGGAAGAAAAGGAAAGGGTAATAATAAGTATGGCACAGTTGGGCCTCCAATTAATAATATTGAAGTTAAACTTGCTGAGGATGGAGAAATTTTGGTAAAAGGAACTACAGTAATGGTTGGCTACTATAAACGCCCAGATTTAACTGCTGAAACTATTGTTGATGGCTGGCTACACACTGGCGATATTGGCATTTTTGATGAGGGCAAGTTCTTAAAAATAACTGATAGAAAAAAAGAACTTTTTAAAACAAGTGGTGGCAAGTATGTAGCTCCACAACCTATAGAAAACAAATGCAAAGAGAATAGATTTATAGAACAAATTATAGTAGTTGGTTCTGAGAAAAAATTTGTTGGTGCTTTAATTGTTCCATCATTTACAGCCTTGCAAGAATGGTTTAAGGAAAAAGATTATAACTATACTACCAATGAGGAGGCTATTAAAAATGAAAGAGTTATTGCGAAATATCAAAGTTTAATTGAACACTACAATACTTATTTTAACCACGTAGAACAAATTAAAAAATTCGAACTATTACCAAAAGAATGGAGCATTGAAACTGGCGAAATGACTCCTAAAATGAGTTTAAAACGCAAAGTAATTATGGAAAAATTTAAAGATGTAGTTGATAGGATTTATAGTTAGATAAATCTATTTACTAAAACCTTCTTCAAATTGACTGGCATTAATAACCATATACCTTGTTACATCATTAATTAGCATTTCATCTAATGCATCTACAACATTTTTATAGTTGGATGTTGATGTTGGTTTAATAAGAATTAAAGTTTCTTTTCTATTACCAAACTGTTTTGCAACTGCATCTTGCTTCTTTATTACAATATCTCTCAAACTATGGTCATTACTAAAACTACAAACTCCATAGTGCAAAGAGTCAATCCCATTATAATAATACATTTTGTTTTCGCCAGAAATGATAATGTTCAGTGTCTTGCTATTGGCTGCTTTAGCATCGTTGCCTTTTGCTGGAATATTGATTTGCATTGCAACTGGCTTTGTCATTGATGTAGATACAATAAAGAAAGTGATTAATAAAAAACCTAAATCAACCATTGGTGTTAAGTCAACTCTCGGTATTGCTTTATTCCCTTTTCTGTTTCTTGAAATAATCTCTGCCATAACATTTTTCTAGTGAGATAATTTTTATTGACTAATCCATAAACTAAGTAATCCCTTGGCAAAATATTTTGTGAAGATGGAAGCATCAAACCAAAATAAAAAGCTCCCTAAACAGAAACTGTCCTAGGGAGCTTTTTTATTAATTAAACTAATTTTAAACTAAATCCATTCCTTTTGCAAAGTGAGTGCAAACACCTGGTAATGCTAACCAAAACCATTGTCTTACATCAGGTACTGCTAATAAATAAATAAGTAGTCCAGTCCAGATTGTAAAGTAAAGCCAATATTTTCCTGTAGATTTTTTTGCTTCCATAACTGTTTTTATTGTGCTGCAAATATATGGCAGCTAACTATAATATTTCACCTTTACTTATAAAAGTTGAATGTTAATTAAAAAAAGAGATTTCATCGCTGAAATCCCTTTTTAATTTTTATGTAGCGAGAACGAGATTTGAACTCGTGACCTCAGGGTTATGAATCCTGTGCTCTAACCAACTGAGCTACCTCGCCGTTTTGGGCTGCAAATATAGTAGCTTGGGTAAAACTACCAATTAATACTTTGTTTTTTTAATTAAAAGTAGATTATTAACTCCAAAATACATATCAAAAAGCCTTGAAATTAAATAATTTCAAGGCTTTTTGATATGCAATACACTATTTTAAATTGACTATTAATAAGCTAATAATTTTTCAATTCTTGTCTTCACCTTCTCTACAGTTGGTAGCATTGCTCTTTCTAATGCAAGACTAATAGGCACTGCAGGTAAATCCATTGCCCCAATAACTTCAACTTTTGCATCTAAGAAATGGTAACAAGCATTTGAAATTCTTAACGATAATGACTCTGCAAATGAGTTACTTTGTTGCTCTTCGCTTAACACAATTACTTTACCGTGTTTTTTTACTTGTTCAAAAATTAATTCCTCATCTAAAGGAAACAATGAACGCAAATCAACAACCTCAACATTTCCATCAAAATATTTAGCTGCATTACGTGCCATATGCACCCCCATTCCATAAGTTACTATACAAACAGTATTTCCGTCTTGCACTTGATTCGCATCTGCTTGCAAAGCAACATTAGCTTTACCTAATGGTAATACGTAATTGCTATCTGGTTCAATAGTTCTTGCTGCATCCGTACCTTCAACTTTACTCCAATACAAACCTTTATGTTCAAGCATTATTACAGGATTTGGATCAAGGAAAGCTGCTTTCATTAAACCTTTCATATCTGCTGCATTTGAAGGATAGGCAACCTTAATTCCTTTAATGCTTAATAAAGTGCTTTCAATGCTACCACTATGGTATGGGCCACCACCATCATAAGGACCAACAGGTACACGCAACACCATTTGTACAGGAAACTTTCCATTAGTTAAATAACTAGAGCGAGAAATTTCATTTACCAACTGGTTTATTGCTGGATATATATAATCCCCAAATTGTACTTCAACAATTGGCTTCACTCCTACTGCACTTAAACCAGCAGTTGAACCAACAATATATGCTTCTTGAATAGCTGTATTAAACACCCTGTTGTCGCCAAACTTTTCAGCTAGTGTCGCAGCTTCACGAAACACACCACCTAATCTTTTACCAACATCCTGACCATAAAAAATACATTCTGGATGTTCACGCATAATTTCTTCAATAGCATGTAATGCAGCATCAACCATCATTACTTTTTCGCCATTCCAAGGCTCTCTTACTCCCACTTCATAAGTAGCAGGTGTAGGAGCATAAATGTGGTCGCTAATTGAACTTACATCTGGATCTTCAGCTAATTGAGCAGTTGCAAATGCCTCATTAATTTCTCTATCAACTTGCGATTCTATATCATTTATTTCAAACTCGTTAAATCCAGAGCCTGTTAATAACAATCTTAATTTTGGTAATGGATCGTATAAACCGTGTCTTAATAAATCTTCTCTTGACCTGTAAAACTCTTTTCTTACTCCACTAGTATGATGCCCTAATAATGGCACTTTAGCGTGTACTAAAACTGGTTTACGTTCAGTACGTGCATATTCAACTGCAATTTGCATTGTTTCGTAGCTACGTAAAAAATCGCTACCATCGCATTGCAAACGTTTCATTCCTTTAAAACCTTCGGCATACTCAAATGCGTTCATTGCTCTAAATTCATCTGCACTAGCACTAATACTCCATTGGTTATCTTGTACTAAATAAATGATTGGCAGTTGTTTTAAAACAGCAAACTGCCAAGCTTCACTAACCTCACCTTCTGTTACTGCACCATCACCCATTGAGCAAAGTACAATAGAATTTTCGCCTTCGTGACCTTTATTTAATGTAGTAAGATTATTAAGCTCTATGTAGCGTAATCCTTGTGCAATACCTGTTGTAGGGATTGCCTGCATACCAGTTGCACTACTTTGATGTATAATACCAGGATGCCCATTACCTGCATTACTTGCATGGCAATAATAAGAACGACCACCACTAAATGGATCATCTTTTTTACCAAGCAATTGCAGCATTAATTGATAAGGCTGAAAGCCCATTGCCATCATCATTGCATCATCACGATAATATGGGCTCACCCAATCATGTTGGTGTAATTGTAGTCCAGCAGCAATTTGAATGGCTTCGTGTCCACGAGAAGATGAGTGAACATAATTGCAAATTTGTCTGTTTGAATCGTAGGTTTCGCTCATGACTTTAGAGGCCATCATAAGCTTGTACGCTTTCAGTAAGGTATCACGATTTAGCATAAACGGATTGTTTAAAGGTATCTAAATGGATAACGCATTTTGGTAAACTTTATTTTAGGCTGTGTTAAAGTTTTTTAGTATCAGTGGTTATAAACAGTTTTTAAGCAATTTGGGATTGATGATTGGACTCTTAGATTAATTAACACTTTATTACTTTCAGTGTAACAAATACCGCTGTTTTAAAATCTAGCTAATTATGCTGTCGATTTGTTTCCTCGCAAACCGAAATGTGTATTTAGTGTTGTGGTTGGTAGGGATACCAACCACTAAAAAAAGGAAAACAGCACGAAGGGATATCTTAAAAAAAATTGTATAAAACAAGCAATTACTTTATTTCAACTTCAAACATTTTTTCATCTTCAATAAAGCCAGTTAATATATCACTAACTACACATTCGCCAACGCCAGCAGGTGTGCCTGTAAACACCATATCACCTATGTTTAGAGAAAAATATTCGGAAATGTGCGATATAATTTTATCGAACGAAAAAATCATATTCTCCGAATTTCCTTTTTGTACTTGCTCATTATTTAAATTGAGAGAGAAATTAATAGGTTTTTTTACTGTATTAATGTCTTTCCATTTTCCTATGTAAGCAGAATTGTCCCAAGCTTTTGCCTTTTCCCAAGGTAATCCCTTTTCCTTTAATTGGTTTTGAATATCACGAGCAGTAAAATCAATACCTAATGTAATTTGATTGTAGTATTTCGATGCAAATTTTTCGGGAATATATTTTCCATTTTTACAAATTTGTAGCACTAACTCAGCCTCGTAATGAAGCTCATTGCTAAATTGTGGATAGTAAAGTGGTGTAGTTCCTTGAATGAGTGCTGTTTTGGGTTTAATAAAAACAACTGGTTCATCGGGTACTGCATTGCCTAACTCCTTTGCATGCTCGGCATAATTTCTTCCAATGCAGAATATCTTCATACTAATAGTATATTTTAAGGTTAATTGTTAATGGCTAGTTACACTTGTTAAACAAGTAACAACTTACAATCACCAACTAACAAATATTTCAACTGTTAATAACTAAAAAAGTGAGGAATTTATTGTTTAAACGCTAAGTTATTTACCAAATTCATCGTTCTTTCTGTGCCAATGGTTGCAAAGTTTTCTATTATTTCAACTGATTTTTCTATTTTCAGCTTTACAGTAGGCACTTCATTGGGCAACCATTTGCTTAGCACAAAATCGGCTTGCATTCCTTTTGGAAATTGGTTGCCAATACCAAATCTTAGGCGTGGATAAGCATTTGTGCCAAGCATTAACTCAATATCTCGCAAACCATTGTGCCCTGCGTGGCTGCCATTTGGGCGAAGCCTTAATTTATCTATTGGCAAAGCCAAATCGTCTAAAATGGTTAAGGTGTTTTCAATTTCAATTTTTTCCTTATCCATCCAATATTTAAAAGCTTTGCCACTAAGGTTCATATAAGTAGTGGGTAGCACACAAATAAATAATTTCCCCTTCCATTTAACTTCTGAAATGTATGCTAGTCTGTCTTGCTTAAACATTCCATTATTTTTTAAAACAAAAGCATTTACAACATCAAACCCAATATTATGACGTGTGTTAGCATATTCGTTACCAATATTTCCCAAGCCAACAATTAAAAACTTATTCATTTTGTAAAATTAATATTTAAAATATTTGTACCACTTGTATAAATTTTTATCATCTAATTACATTAACAATATTTTTGAATGCTAACGATATAACTTTATGAAAATTGCTATTAAGCCTGTGCCTGCTTACCTTCTTTTGGTTGCTGCTCTTTTAGGTGCTTTTTTATCCTACTCTTTTTTCTCTATTGCTAATAAAAATAACAACCAGTATATATCAGAAGAGGTATCTAAAACACCATCAAATTTTTCAAACAACTGTGCTTTTACAATTAGAAGGCTAGCGGGTCATCAACTTATTAAACCATTATTATTTGCCGAAAGGTCTTGTGAAGACCAAGCATTTGCAACCATAAAATCATCTGTAACAGGCATAATTGAAAATTTAAAAGCAAAAAATATTATTGATAATGCTTCGGTTTATGTAAGAGTTTTTAAAGATGGGCAATGGATGAGCATTAATGAGGATATAAAATATAAACCAGGCTCGTTGTTTAAAGTACCCTTATTAATAACATACTTAAGATTATCGGAAGAAAGAAAAGGTGTTTTAGAAGCTAAAATTCCATTTGTAAAAGTTACAAATGAAGCCAAGGGATTTAAGCAAGAGTTTGTAAAAGATGCTATTGTTATGGGCAACTCTTACACAGTAAAGGAATTATTGACCTATATGATTTGCCACTCTGATAACAATGCTACGATGCTTTTAATGAATTCTATTCCTTTTGCCGAATTTCAAAAAACATTTACCGATTTGGGTTTAAGCAAAGATTTAACACAAAATGAAGCGGTAATTTCTGCAAAAGAATATGCTTCGTTTTGGATAGCACTGTATAATAGCAGTTACCTAAATTTTAATAATTCTGAATTTGCTTTATCCTTATTAACACAATCAGATTTTAATGAGGGTATCACTAAAAACATTCCTTCAAGTGTAAAAGTAGCCCATAAATTTGGCGAAAAAGGAGATGCAAATTATCATGCATTTGCCGAAACTGGAATTGTTTACGCTAATAATACACCCTATTTAATTTCAATAATGACAGAGGGTAAAGAACAAGCTAAACTACCAAGTGTTATACAAGAAATATCTGCTTCTGTTTACAATAATATTCAAGGGCTAACGCAGTAAATGTGAAATTATGAATTTAGAATTATGAGTTAGGATTGAAATAAATGGCTATCTGCTATTGATTCGTCAACTCATAACTTATAATTCATAACTCAACTCCTATTTTTGCAGCAATGAATACTTCAAAATACGAAGCTGTAATTGGGCTTGAAGTACACGCCCAGTTACAAACAAATACAAAACTTTTTTGTGGCGATAGTATTGCTTTTGGTGCAGCACCCAATACACACGTTAGTCCAATAACATTGGGGCATCCTGGAACTTTGCCCAAAACAAATACTAAGGCTATTGATTTTGCAGTAATGCTTGGCTTGGCTTGCAATTGTGAAATTGTTAGTAAAAACTATTTTGCTCGTAAAAACTATTTCTACCCCGACCTTCCAAAAGGTTATCAAATATCACAACACACAACCCCTATTTGCAAGGGTGGCATAGTGCCAATAAAAGTTGATGGTGTTGAAAAAAATATTGAATTAAATAGAATACATATTGAAGAAGATGCTGGAAAAAGCATTCATGATTTATATGAAACTGATACCTGCATTGACCTTAACAGAGCTGGCACTCCATTGCTTGAAATTGTTACTGAGCCTTGCTTACATTCATCTGAAGAAGCATTTCAATATGTAACTGAAATAAGAAAACTAGTTCGATGGATTGGTGTTTGCGATGGCAATATGGAAGAAGGAAGTTTGCGTTGCGATGCAAATGTTTCTATTCGTTTAAAAGGTGAAACTAAATTGGGAACTAAAGTTGAGGTAAAAAATGTAAACTCTATTCGTAATGTAAAACGTGCCATTGATGCTGAAATAAAAAGAATGATTGAGCTTGTTGAAAATGGTGGAACTGTTGTGCAACAAACAAGAAGCTACGATGTAAATACTGATAAAACAAGTGCTATTAGAGAAAAAGAGGATGCTAATGATTACAGGTATTTTGCCGACCCTGACTTAACTCCTTTTCATTTATCACAGGAATATATAAGTAAAATTAAAAACTTGTTACCTGTATTGCCCAAAGCTTTAGCAACAAAATATAAAGAGCAGTTAGGTTTGAGTGAATATGATGCTAATGTACTCTGCGACGAAAAAGCTACTGCTGATTTTTTTAATGAAACCACAGAAAAAACAAATAATTATAAAGCTGCTGCGAATTTTATTTTAGGACCAGTAAAGCAGTATTTAAATGAAAATAATTTAACCATAGCTGAAACAAGCTTAACTGCAATATCATTAGCCAATTTAATACAGTTAGTAGATGAAGGTAAAGTTAATTTTTCGGTAGCATCTTCTAAAATATTGCCCATTCTTTTTACTGAAAATAAAAATGCCTTGCAAATAGCTGAAGAACAAAATCTGCTACAAAGCAATGATAGCAACGAAATTGAAGGTTGGGTAACTGCTGTAATTGAAAATATGCCTGATAAAGTTGCTGAATATAAAAAAGGGAAAAAGGGTTTAATTGGTTTGTTTGTTGGCGAAGTAAAAAAGATAAGTAAAGGGAAAGCTGACCCTAAAGTAGCTACAGATTTATTGACACAGAAACTAAACAGCTAATATGAAAAGATTTGTTTTTTATATTTTAATTATTAGTTTTTGTGTTGGGTGTAATCAACAAAATAGCAATACACTTGTTGTTAATGGCACTATTAAAAACAGTCACAAAAATAAAATTACACTAATTAGTTTTGGAGGTACAAATTCACCAATCGTTTTAGACACGGCAACACTTGATAGCAAAGGAAATTATAGTTTAAAATCGTTAACAAATGATGAAGAATTATATGCAATTAAGGTTGATAGTATGCAGGAAATATGGTTTGTGAATGATACGAAAAAAATTACTATTAATGCAGACTTAAAAGAATATAAAAGTTACAAAACCGTTGGATCCTCAGCCTCTCAGGCTTTGCATCAATTTTTAAATATTTTTGATTCTTTAATAAAAGAACAAAAATCACTAAATTTTAAAATTGATACTTTAACAAATCAAAAAGCTAAGGACAGCTTAATAAATATTGCTAAAGATGAAAAAAAGGAGTTTGAAAACAACATAAAAAACTACGCCAAAAGATCTGTTGCCAATACTAATAGCCCTGCCTTAAAATGCTTTTTTTTACATTACATTCACAATACTAAAACACTTGATGAAATAGAAGTTTATAAAATGCTTAACGCTGCACAAAAACAATTTCCAAAACATCAGCAATTATTATATTTATACAATAGCTTAGATGCAATTGTGAAGGCAAATCCCAAACTATTTTTAATTAACGAAACAGCTTTTGATTTTAGTTTACAAGATACATCAACAAATAAAATAACGCTAAAATCATTTACAGGAAAGACTTTGCTACTTAATTTTTATGAAGCTAACAACACAAACAAAGTATTTGTAGAGCTATACAATCAATATAAAAGTAAAGGTTTAGAAATTTTGAATATATCACTAGATAGTAATAAACAAGCTTGGTTAAAGAATATCAAAAAAGATAGTATTGGTTGGAAAAACACAATTGACACTGCAAGATTTAATAGTGCAATAGCAAAAAAATATTACGTTACATCATTGCCTTATAATGTTCTTATTAATCCAATAGGGAAGATTATAGCAATAGATTTAAACGATGAAAAATTGAAAGAAAAAGTGAGAGCATTGTTGCAATAATTACTCTTTATTTTTCGAATCAATAACAATTGTTACTGGTCCATCGTTTAATAAACTCACTTTCATATCTGCTCCAAAAACACCTGTAGCAATGGGTTTCATCAAGTCGGCTTCAAGTTGTTTTATCATTTTTTCATACATCGGAATGGCAAAATCTGGCTTTGAGGCTTTTATATAAGAAGGTCTATTTCCTTTTTTTGTAGATGCGTGTAAAGTAAATTGACTTACCAGTAAAATATCTCCATCAATATCCAAAACACTTTTATTCATCACATCATTT
>JBMLRA010000107.1:0-27443 GCA_049241265.1 Chitinophagaceae bacterium | reverse complement strand
GGCAAATGAGTGCTTGGTATGTAATGAGTGCTTTAGGATTTTATCAACCTTGTCCAGGAAATGATAAATTAACCATACGTTTTCCTTTGTTTAAAAAAGTAAATTTGACTATTAACGATACCAACAAAATAAGTTTTATAAAAAATATAGACGTAAATATTAAAGACACAATTTTCTGTTTTAAAAATGGTAGAAAAAAAGTTGGTTCTATTACCTGCACTTTTGAATCTGATTTTAATTCACTTTTTAGTGTACAAGAAAATGAGTTTGTTATTGCAAATATTCCTCCTTCAAATTCATTAATTAGGGCTGTGTGTGGTGGGACAGGAAATAGTAAAAGAATATTAAACCTTAAAGCTCCATTAATTATATCCAATCATAATAAGCCATTTATTGATTCAACTTTAATTACATTAAAAACATTTAACGATGAAATAGAAGACGACCCCGATAATCCATTCAATTTATTTTATTCATTAAATGATAATGTTTTTGTTAGATATGTCAAACCTTTTTATATTACAAACAATAGTAATATTAAAGCACTTGTAAATTTTGATGACAAAATAAAATCCAATCTCTCCACAGCCCATTTCTACAAACGTCCTCATAACTATTCTATTCAACTCAATTGCAAGTACAACAAGCAATACACTGCAGATGGTGATGATGGTATTATTGATGGGCAATATGGTGATAAAGACTGGAGAAAAGGTGGTTGGCAAGGCTATCAAGCACAAGATTTTGAAGCAGTAATTGATATGAAAGAAGTAAAACAATTTGCCGAAATTTCTGCCAACTTTTTGCAAGACACAAGAAGCTGGATTTTATTTCCTACAAAAGTTGAGTTTTATACATCAGATGATAATATCAACTTTAAATTAGCTGAAACTATTGATAACACTATATCTCCACAAGATTATAATGTTCAAACGAAAAAGTTAAAAGTCAAAACCCAAAAAGAATTTTCAACAGCTAGATATATAAAAATTAAAGCCTTTAACTATGGAAAACTTCCAGAATGGCACGCTGGCAAAGGAGATGATGCTTTTATTTTTATTGATGAAATTGAAATAAAGTAATAAACAACATCAATTATCATTACTATGATTATAATAAAAAGAACAAATTCCACGGATGTCAATTTTATCAATCTTGTTAAATTATTAGATGCAGATTTAGCTGTTCGTGATGGCGACGAACATTCTTTTTATGCTCAGTATAATGGCATTAGCGTTATTAAATATGTTGTAGTAGCTTATGATAATGAAACACCTGTTGCTTGTGGTGCTATTAAAGAATTTTCACCCAACATAATGGAAGTCAAACGTATGTACACTTTGCCACAAAACAGAGGTAAAGGAATTGCAAGCATTGTATTAACTGCATTGGAACAATGGGCTAAAGAATTAAACTATACAAAATGTGTATTAGAAACAGGTAAAAAACAGCCCGAAGCCATTGCACTTTACACAAAAAATGGATACAATATTATTCCCAATTATGGGCAATATATTGGTGTTGAAAATAGTGTTTGTTTCGAAAAAATAATTGAGTAATTGCTATAAACTATCTTAAAATAGTAATACTGCCACTCAGTTTTTGTCTACCATTTTTAGGATCAATTATGTAATAATAAGTGCCAGTTGGTAATGGGTTGCCATTGCTTTTTCCATCCCAATTTTTGGTATATCCTAACGATGAATATACTTTTTTGCCATATCTATCAAAAATTTGTATGGTGCATCCAGGATAACTTTCAAGATTTTCTATTACCCAAAAATCATTAACACCATCATTGTTTGGAGAAAACACATTGGGGATTTGTGGTAGTCTTAGCACAATAACATTAACACTTGCAGTATCTGAGCAATTGCCAGCACCTGTTACTTTTAAATAATAGCGTTTATCATTTTCGGGGTAAACCTGTGCAAATAGTGCTGTATCGCTTATTATAAACTGATTGGGTGTCCATAAATAACTTAGGTTTTGACCATAGTAATAAATTGGTTGTATGGTTAACAATCCACCTTGTAAAAAATTAAGTGTTGCAGGTAATTTAATAATAGGGTAGGGATTAACAATAATGGTTTTTTTAAAAGTATCACTTACACAATTTTCAGCATTATAAGTGTATAAGCTTACAGTGGCAATGCCAGAGTCGCTGTAAGTTTGTTTGGGGTTTTGTTGTGTTGATGAATATCCAAATCCCAAGTTCCAAAACCATTTGTTTATATTACTTGTTAATCCATCACTTAAATCAGTAAATTTTAATTCATCACCAAAACAAATAGAAGTATCGGGTGCAATAGTAAATTTTGCTTTGGGTTGCGGATAAATGGTAGTTAATTTTTTGGTTAATGAATCTACACAACCATATTTACTAGTTACAATTAATGTTATATCTACATTGGCTGTATCTGAATATTTGTGTGTTGGATTTTGTAGGGTAGAAGTTGCTAAATCATTTTTATCGCCAAAATTCCATAAGTAACCAAATGAGCCACTATTATCTGTAATGGTTGTGCTATCTATAAAAAGGCCTTTGCCATCTGGTAAACAAATAGATTTTGGTAAACCAAATTTTACTTTAGGCAAATAATTAATTTTTACTGGCTTTGATATCGTATTTACACAGCCACTATCTGTTGTTATTTTTAATGAAGCAAAATATGTTTGTGCATTTGAATATTTAACAGAAAATGTATCGGCATTAAGTTTTGTAGCAGTTGTGCCATTATCAAAATCCCATTCCCATTTGGTTATTGTGCCAATATTAGTGGTGGAGCTATCAATAAATAAACTACTATTCTTTTCGCATAATATATTCCCCAATCCAAATTTTGCAATTGGTGATGGCAATATTATTATGGTATTAGAATCTACACTTACACAAGCAAAATTATTGGTTGTAAAAGTGTATTTAATAGTGTAAACACCAGTTGCTAATGATTGAGGATTAAACAAACCTGTACTTGCATTTACAATACCAGTTCCTGAGAATATGCCTAAACCAGATGCTCCACTTATTTCACTTGCTTGTGTAATAATACGAGGAGTTGCTTCATTACAAATACTTGGAATATTGGTAAATTGAATAGCTGGTATTTGATGTAATGTTATTAAAACAGTTTTTGCATTTACACAACTACTGCCAGAATAAGAATACATTTTTACATAAATAGGTTTTGTTGGTGAGTTTGAAAATGGAGTGTATGTGGTGCTATAAATTTTATTTGGGTAAGGATTATTATCAATAGTTTTATGTGCAAGATTATTTGCAGTATCCCATTCAATTTCTATAGCTGTAATGTTACCAAAATCTACAATAGATGTGTTCTGTATTTTTACACTATCATTACTACAAAGATTTGCAGCATTTAAGACTGCAAAATTTGCTTTTGGAGATCCACCATTAACTGTAAATTTTTGGGTTAAAGAGTCTATACAAAAATCTTTACTAGTAACAATTAACTGCACATTGTAAACGCCTGTATCTATGTATTTGTGGGTTGGATTTTTTAATGTAGAAGTGTTATTGATGGAGCTGGAGTTTTTATCTCCAAAATTCCAAGTATAATTTAGTGTTGAATTATCGATAATTTTTGAGGTATCGTTAAACTGTGCAAATGCGTCGTTCAAACAAACTTCGGGCAATGTAAAACCAACTATAGGTATTCCACCTACTTTAATTGTTTTACTATACATAATGCTTTTGCAACCACCATTCGATTCAACCCAAAGTGTTATTGTATAAATTCCTGTGTCGCTGTATTGTAATGTATATGTTTTACTTACTGTTGCAGTATCCTTAGTGCCATTTCCAAAATCCCAATACCATTTTGCAATATTATTGGGTGCAGTTACAGTTGATGAATCTATAATAGTTACAGCTTTATTTGCACAAATATTGGGGTTAGAAAAACCAAATTTGGCAGTTGGTGGCACTGCTAAAACAATATCTTTTGTAGTATCAGCTAGGCAACCTACATCGGTAATAATTGAAAATTTTAAAGGGAAAGTGCCACCAGCTGTATAATTTTTTATAGGATTGGCAATACTGTCTTTGGTGCCATCTCCAAAATCCCAAATCCACTTAATTGTTGCTCTACCAAATGTTTGTGAATTATCATTAAAATTAACTGGGGAGCTTGTACACCCATTAGTATTAATATGAAAACTAGCAATTGGTGGGTCATAAACTTCAACCTGGTAGTAAATTTCCTGATCTCCCACACATCCATCTGCTGAAGGATTATTAACAGTTACTTTTATATTATATGAACCTATTTTGTTGAAAATGTATGTATTAGGAATTTTGTATACATATAAAATTTTACCGTCTTTAATAAAAGTACTATCGTAAACTGGAGTATTGTTTGTGTAAGGGAGATTAGGTGAAAGATTGGGTGAATTATTAAAATCCCAAACCATTTTTAATGGCTGATATGGTAGCGTTATTGAAAAATTAAAGGGTGTATTTTTACAAGTTGCAGGGAAATTAACTGTTGCATATTGATTTTGTAGCGTAACGTATTGGTATAAATCTACAATGTTTGTTCCACCATTATATCCATAACTTTCTACCTGTCCATAGCCATAAACAATTGCGGAAAAGCCAGTATCAGCCACAATGTTGTGAACAGGGTTAGTAGCAGAAGATGTGGTTAAATCTTCTTGCAAATAACTGTAGTTGGTTGATGGTATATTAACAAAAGTTCCTTTGGGTGCAGTTCCATCGATTTTTACAGAATTTTTAAACTTGTTATCAATAATAATGTTTACAAAGTGTAAAGCTACATTCGACTGACCACTAGGAACAAAGTTTTGGTGTGCCGAAAAAAAGGTAACATCTTTCAATGTTTGTTCAATGGGGTTTAGTAATACCATTTCAGGGTCTGAATAGCAAGTCGATGTATTACTATTTGTGTTACAGCCATTTTTGCAGGTTGTTGATGTAATATATTGAACTACAGAAATAGGTTTATCGGCAGATATGTAAACCGAATTGCTAGTTTTATGTTCATAAAAACGCCCAGCTTTATTATATTGAGCACCACCCATTATTTGTGGAACTCCAGCATCGGTAAGGGTAACAACTGTTGCCGTATCTTTTACATATATTCTATAAATGTCGTAATTTCTATTTTTAAATGGAGCTGTAATAAATTGCTTACCCCACGATTTTACAGGGAAAAGTTGTTGGTATAAATTATCACCACCAGAAGATCCATTGCAATCAAAAGCACTCCAAGTTGTTGCTGCAAATACAGCAATTGGCTTACACCCTGTTGTTGATGTTGAAATAGATTTTACTGTTGTGCCAGAAATATCCGCATTTTGTACGCCGTGAAATTGATAACAATCTCCAGTATTAGCTAAAGTTACTTGAAATGGAATCCCTGCAAGTTTACCACCCCTTCCATTAATTGTTGGGTTAATTTCAACAACTGTATTAGGCTGTGTGGCAATAACAGACAATAATCCAATTCCTTGTAGCTCAGCACCAGAGTTACCTCCAGAACTTTGATGGCTTGGAATAATATATTCAGTTCCTAAAACTTGAGTAGGCAGCACAAGGGTAGCAGCAGAACGTGCAGAACGTATTATATGAGCATAAACTACAATAGGTACATCTGCAGTAATGTGTATTGCTCCATTTGTTTTAATACCATCTTGCATATCCAAGTAAACGTAGTTATTACTACCATCAAAACCTGCACCTGTTCCAATAAACTTTGTTGTCACTTGCTTTGCAGTAACTGTAAATGGAATATTAGTGCCATTTATTCCTATATTTCCAGTGGCATTTTTATCAGATGTAATATAAATACCCATTACTGATGCTGTGGCATCAATGTGTGATGAGTAAGCTATCCAAAACTCTTTGCCTTTATTAGAATAATCTTGCGAAAAAAGTGATGTTGAAAAAAGGATGGTGATAAGTAAGGCTGTAAATGTTTTCATTAAATTATAAAAATGCAATTGCAAAGTAAGTTAAAAGACTTTTAAAATAATTGTTGGTTTAAGATGGTATTTAAACAAGCAAATTTTTTGATGCTGGACCCATACACATTAACAAGTCGATGATACTGAGATTTGGAATAAAACCAAGTCTGTCTTCAAAAACCTGTGGATATTTATAGTTAGATTCATTGAAATGTTTGTTAAGGGAAATATTTTGCTTTGTAAAGATGATGTCTTTTGGTTGAATTATTGTTTCAGATAGTAGAACCTTTACGTTAAGATTAAGAATACCACAAACTATTTCTAATACAGCAAGATTCGATTCAAATAAATTGTTGAATCTTTTACTATAAAAACTTTGTAGAATAGGGTAGTAGTAATCAAAATATGGAGCGTTACCATAACAGGAGGCAATTGCTTTTAAATGTTGTTTTTGCCAGTTAGATTCGTACATAATTTTAAGCTCCGAAATAGCAATTCTTTGATTACGACCACCAATTAGTGGAATAGAAAGATTCATCTTGCCATTAGCTCCAACAATTTCACATTTATTATTGTACCAACCTTTTGAATACAAATTTTTAGGTGACAAAATAATTTCATTATTTTTTAAAAATTTAAAATAATTAATATTAAAAAAATAATGATTATCAATTACTAACATAATTTATTCTCTTTTTTAATCGAATCGCTTTTTGTTCAATTACAATTTATTAATCTCAATATTTATTCGCAAATATTCAAACAGATATTTCATTTCAAAATTCTAATTAAAAAAAATATTATGATATTCGTGTAACTATAAGCCACCTAATATCCATTAAATTGAAAAAGCTACTACGCAATATTAATTTTTAGAAAACAAATTGAACATATTATTGTACTTCTTGTTTATAAATTTTAAAGATTAAAGAAGAAGTGCAAACGATGTCGGTTTCGATTGCATTTATTGAGTAAATATCAATTTTAATAAAGATTAGTTTCGCTTTGTTGTTTGTACCAAGAATTTACTAATATTCTTACAAAAACGATGAAAACTATGCCATATAAGCCTTTTGATAATTCTAAATTATCACTATACCAGTTTTATTTAATCATTAAAAATACAAATATGAAAACACAACTTACAAAAATGTGTAGTGTAATGCTGTTTGCATTGCTAACGGTTTTTTGTGCAAATGCACAAATTTATCAACAACAGTTTGCAGTAGATTCTGCATCGTTTAATAACAGAGCTATGGCTACTGGTTATTACGTAAACACAACACCTTCTAATGCACAACTCACATATTTGGGAAGTAGTAATGCCACCTCAACAGTTCAGGTTTCAACTGGGGCTTTAAAAATTGGTAGAACAGGCAGTGGTAGTTGCTATGCCATTAGAAATGCCAATTTTACAGCAACATCACTTATTTATGAATTTGATTTTAATATAACAAGTGCAAGTGGCACTAATTCAAGTGCAATTAGTTTTTGGCTTGGCAATGGTTTTACAAATGCTAATACAACCCCATCTAATCTATTTTCAACATTTAATATTGCTATTTCAAGCACCACAGGACCAGCTTGGAGAATTAATAATGCGGGTACTGCATATACAGGAATCAGGAGAGTGTTATGGGCTTTAAATAAAACAGGAGCAACTATAAATTACAGAGCACCAAATGGTACAGAAGTATCGCTTGCTAACAATGCTCACGATATTTGGGTATATGATATATCTAATCCTAGTGGGGCAACAAAAGAAGTGAATGGTGTAACCGTAACAGGCACAACACAAGCATTACAAAATTTTGGTTTCAGAAATGGAGCAACTGGTAGCAATAACAACTATGTATTTGACAATATGCTATTAGACCCAATACCAAGTGTACCTACAAGTAGTGCAGCAACAAGTATTGGTTCAAGCAGTTTTACTGCCAATTGGTCTACTGTTGCAGGTGTTACTGGCTATAGAATTGATGTTGCTACAGATGCAGCATTTACAAGTATGGTAAGTGGTTATAATAATTTGTATGTATCAGGGCAAGCCACTAATAGTTTAAATGTTACAGGTTTAGGCGGGGGTACATATTATTATAGAGTGCGTGCTGCTTCACAATACATTGTTGATGAAATAGCTGGTGGTAATTCTGCTTCACAAAATTTAACACTTACTTGCACCACTCCTACAATAAATACACAACCCTCTACAGGTACACAAACTGTTTGTGTAAATGGTAGTTTAACAGCTTTATCTGTATCTGCAACAGGTGCAACAAGCTATCAATGGTATAGCAATTCAACCAATAGTAATACAGGAGGCACATTAGTTACTGGTGCTACAAGCTCTTCATACACTCCATCAAATGTAAGTGCAAGTTCATTATACTATTATTGCAGTGTTAGTGCTGGAGTTGGTTGTACAGTTGTAAGCGACCCTACGGGATTAATTACAGTGAATGCACTACCTGTACCCACTTTTACGGCTGCTCCAAGTGGTACAGTAGCAACAAACACTAATCAAATATATACAACACAAGTTGGGCAATCAAATTATAGTTGGACTTTTAGTGGGACAGTTGGGGTTGATTATACAATAGTTTCTGGAGGTACAAGTTCTGATAATTCTACCGTTGTAAGTTGGTTAACAGGTGGCAGTAAAACTGTAACAGTTAATTATGCCAACAGTAATTCTTGTACTGGAGCAAGTGCAGCTTCAGCTAGTGTTACAGCATCGGCTGCAGTGTTTTATAATGTTGCAGGTAGCGATGTTACAGTATTAACTAATTGGGGTACAAATACAGATGGTTCTGGTACCAACCCTGTAAACTTTACTGATGCGGGACAAACTTTTAATTTATTTAATAGTGGTGCAACAATGAGTACATCTTGGGATGTACAAGGAGCTGGTACAAAAGTAGTAATAGGAAATGCTGCAACATTTGCAGCTACACAAACATTTACAACTACATTATCTGCTGTTGTTGATGTTGCTGCAGGTTCAACTCTTCAATTATCATCTACTACATTACCTACTTTTGGAACTTTAGCAAGTGGTAGTACTGTTGATTATGCAGGAACTGCACAAACTGTAGTTGCTACATCATATAGTAATTTAACCATCAGTGGTAGTAGTACTACTTTATCTGGAACAGTTAATGTTTCTGGTATATTTAGCCCTGGCACTGCATCTGCAGGTACAAGTACAGTAGTACTAAATGGTACATCTTCATCACAATCTATTCCAGCATTTGCATACAACAGCTTATCAGTAATTGGGGTGGATGGGAAATCAACTACTGGATCAATATCAGTATCTGGAACATTAACTATGAGTAATAGCTTCACTGTATCTTCTGGTCATACATTAACTATGGGTAGTGCTGCAACAATGAGTTCTACCGCTTCAAAAGTATTGACTGTAAATGGAACTTTTGAATTACAACAGTCAAGTGTAACATTCAATGCTGGGAGTGGTTCTGTTAGTATAGCAGCTGGAGGTGTTCTAAAAATGACTGGTACATTACCGAACAATGCATTAGCATTTACGAATGTTAATTTCACAAGTGGTGTAGGAGCAGCTGGTTCAACACTTTATTTGGCAACACTTGGTTGTCCACGTTTACCAGCAGCAACTTTTAATGGTAATGTTACCTACGACCTACAAACATCAACGGGCGTTGTGAATATTCTAAATACAACACCAATTACAATTACTGGAAATATGAATATTCTTGGAACTGGTGGGGTAATACTTACACAAGCATCAGGAGGAACTGCTAGATCTTTAATAGTTCAAGGTAGTTTAAATATGAGTGGAGCAGCTCGTTACGATATCTCTGCAAATGGCTCTACAGGAGCTTGTGCATTAACAGTTAATGGTAACGTAAATATCACAAATACAAATGATACATTATATACAAACAATGCAGCAAGCACTGGCGGAACAGGAACTATTAATATTTTAGGTAATTTGTCACACAGTGCTGGTGTTTTGGGTAGAAGTACTGCATCTGTCGCAACAGGTACTATTGCATTTATTGGCTCATCAAGTCAAGATATTGCTACTGTTGGCATTACTAACAACACAAATGTAACTTTAAACAATAGCAATGGAGCAAGACTGTTAACTGATTTGTCGGTTGGAGCAATATTAACATTAACAAATGGTAAATTAAGAACTAATGACAACTCAGTTATTATGACTGGTTCAACATCAACAATAGCAAGTGCGTCAGCCGCTGGTTATATTGCAACATGTGATGCTACTGGTACACCATCTACTATTGGAGGTTTAACAATACAAGCTATTGGTACAGGTGGTAGAACAGCTACAGTTAGTTTCCCAATTGGTACTAATAATTCTTACAATCCTGCAACTGTAACTAATTCAAGTGCTTCTGTGGCATATACTGCAAGGGTAAATACAACACCTTTTGCAGGTACAACTACAGACAGCACTGTTGCAAGAACTTGGAATATACAACCTGCATCTGGAACTCCATCTTCAATTATCGGTTTGCAATGGAATTTATCAGAACAAGGTGCTAATTTTAATAATAGTTCTGCTGCAATTGCACGTTATAATACTGTAACTTCATCTGTAGATGCATATAGCGATGCTGGAGTAGCTTCTGGTTCAAATCCATATACCTTAAATTCTGGAGCCACAGCATTTACAAGTCATGGAGATTTTGGTTTAATTCCAAGTGTTATCATTCCTGCTTCAGAGCCAACAACACAAGCTAGCAATGTAAGCATAACTCCATCCAATACTTCAATGAATATTTCTTGGACTGCTGGTAATGGATCAAATAGTATTGTTGTAGTTAAACGAGATACTGCTGTAAATGCAGCACCTGTTGATGGAACTTCATATAATGCAAATACTGTAATGGGAAGTGGTTCTCAAATCGGCACATTAAATTATATTGTTTATAATAGCACAGGCAATTCAGTTACTGTAACTGGTTTAACATCTGGAACTAATTATTTTGTCTCAGTTTACACATTCAATGGTGGTAACGGTACAGAAAATTATCTAACTACATCGCCTGCAACAGCAAGCACTACAACTACTATTCCTACTTATTACTATGTAGGTGGTACAGGTTCTTTGACCAACACATTTGCTACAGCTAATATGTGGGCAAACAGTTTAGGTGGTACCCCCTTAGCAGCTTTTGCACCAACGAATAATGATGTGTTTGTTTTTGATGGAAGCAATATTGGTGGTGGAGTTAGTGACAGTGTATCTATTGCTTGGATAAATTCTACTACAACTTTAGGTAAAATCATTTTGCAAAATAATGCTCGTGTAAGAATTGATGCTGGAGGAACTAGAACTGTGACATTGGGCAATAGTGGCTTTGTTGCAAATACGATAGCATTAGATATACCAACAGGTAGTAAATTATATTTTAGTGGAAGTGCCACAAATATTTCTATGGCTGCCAATTCAAGTGTTAATATTTCAGGCAATCTACAATTAGGAAATACTTCAAATAATATTACCTTGATTCCTAATGCAATAGGAAGTATAATATCTGTTAATAATGGTGCGTATGTTGAAATAAATGGTAGTTCAAGTTCTCCAAATACTTTTGGTACATCAACAATTCCATTTGTTACATTTAAAAATGGTAGTACTGTGAAATTAATTAGAGCAAACGATATATTTGGTGGTGTAGGTAATAATGCAGTTTCATTTGAACCAACTAGTTTATTTATATATGCTAATACATCAAATTCAACCTCTATGACTGCCAGTGGAAGAACATTTGGTAATGTTCAGATAGAAGGAAACTGGAGTCCAGCTGGTCACAATGGATTTACAATGTACAATGTGTCTATGCCAAATTCTACTGGTTATACATTTACCATCAATGATAGCTCTACATTGAATTTTAAAGGTGATATTAACATAGCTGCAAACAATACATTAAGGTTTAATACTCCAGCAACTTCTACCATTTCAGTTTGTAATTTTAACGGCACTGGTTTGCAAACAATTACAAATAATGGTGCTTGGACTGTTGGTTCAACTTTAAGACAAAACTTTGTGGTAAGCAATGGTGTTGGTTTGAATGTAGCTGGAACTGTTGGTATTTCTACTTCAGGATTAACAGGTTCTTCATTTACATTAAATAATGGAAACACTTTAGGCTTGAATGGTGGTACTTTGGTTGTTCCAAATAGCGGAACTTTAAATATTAATGGAAGTCTTACTAGAACAAATGGAAACATTACAGCAACAAGTTCAACATCTACTGTTGTTATCACAGGAGCATCAAATGTACCTGCAAACACTTTTAAAGGCGATACTGCTGCGAACCTTAATTTAAATAGAAGTGGAGGTATTACGTTTAATGGAAATATAAATATTATAACCAATCTAACATTGACTAATGGTGTTGTTGATATGGGTAACTTTTCAATGAATATATTTGCAAGTAAAACTTTAACGAGAGTAAATGGTTGGATTAAAGGCAATCTTCGTAAGAATGTTGCGACTGGTTCAAATGTAGCTAGAAGCTATGAAGTGGGAGATGCATCTAATTATACTCCAGTTAATGTAATTTTTTCGAGTGTTTCTACAGCTGGCGATTTAGCAATAAAGTCAACAGGTTCAATTTCATCTCAACCTAATATAGCTACTGCACCAGTTAGCACTTCTGCCTATGTTAATCGCTATTGGTCTTTAACTAATGCAAATTCACTTGCATTTACAAATTACAAAGCAACATTTAATTATGTGAATACAGATTTTGTTGGTGGTGCCAATGCATCATCAGTTGTTGCTGCAAAATATTCATCTGGCTGGTCAAAATCTACGGCTATTGCTGTTGGTGCCACTGCTGATAGTGTAAATGCATTTACAACTTTGGGTGATATCATTTTTGCAAATGACTGTGTAACGGTTACACCAACAATTTCTATTAGTAGCACATCTACAACCTTCTGTACTGGTAGTTCAGCTACATTTACTGCAGATATTACAAATGGCGGAAGTACTCCATCTTATCAATGGAAACGCAATAACAATAATATTGGTACTAACAGCAGCACTTTAACACTTTTTGCTACTGATGTTGCGAATGGAGATGTGATTACTTGTGTTTTAACATCAAACAATGTTTGCCAAACTGCTTCCACTACAACCAGTAATGGTTTAAGTTTAGCAGTTGGTGGTACAGTTACTCCTAGTTTAACTATTGTAACTGCAAGCGACACTGTTTGTAGTGGCAATACAACAACATTTACAGCATTAGCTACTGATGGAGGTTCATCTCCAGTTTTTAACTGGAAGAAAAATTTTGTCGATGTTGGTAGTGGATCATCTATTAGTTTTCTTGGTGGTACTTTAAATACTGGTGATATTATTAGTTGCGTATTAACTGCGAATAATATTTGTCAAACAACAGCTACAGCTAATAGTAACTATGTATTCTTAACTGTAAAAACAAGCCCTGTAGTAATGCAAACACAAAGCCAATCAGGTGCTATTATAACTTCAGCTTCTATTTGTACTTTAGGTAGTGCAGGTACTACACGCTTTGGTAATGTAACTCCTTTTGGAACTTGGAGCAGTAGCAATCCATCGGTAGCTAGTGTAAATTACCAAGGTTTTGTAACAGGTAATACAAATGGAACAGCTACCATCAGCTACGCTATTGCTTCAAATAATGGTTGTGTAGCAGTTTCTAATGTATTAGTAACAGTAGCACCTGCCACAGCCCCTGAACCTATAAGTGGAGTTGACAATGTTTGTGCAGGTTCAAGCATAACACTTAGTAGCAATACACCTAATGGTGTGTGGAGTTGTGCTCAAACAAGTCAAGCAACAGTTAATCCAAGCACAGGGATTTTATTAGGAAAAAGTGCAGGTTTTGCAACCGTCAATTATACAACAACAAATGCGAATGGTTGTACAGCTTTTGTTAGCAAAACAATTAGAGTGAATGCATTACCTGCAGTTCCAACAATTGCTTATGCACCAGGTACAGTATTAACAGGTCCAACATCACCATTTTTTGGTGCACCAACAGGAAGTTTTTGCGTAGGTAGAGTATTTACAGTGGTTGGTTCATCAAATGTTGCAGGTTCAGGAGTTTGGAGTGCAACAGGAGCAGCAAGCATTACAAGTGGGGGTGTAGTAACTATCAATTCAGTAGGAGCAGGAACAGTAAAATATACATACACTAGCTCGTTTGGTTGTGTAAATAGTAGAACAATAAGTGCAAGTGGATTTACTTGTGCAGCACGTGGTATAGCTACAAACGATAGTCCAGAAACTGTAACTGATTTTATTTTGTATCCAAATCCTGCAAAATCAATTATTAATATAAATGTTGAGACATTAATTGGTAAAGGCAGTATTATTGTTAGTGATTTGTATGGTAAACAAATCAAAACCCAAATGTTAAGTATGGGCATTAATACCCTTGATATTACAAAACTTAGCAAGGGAATGTACTTTGTAAGTTTAATAACTAACGAAGGAAAAACCACTAAAAAATTAATTGTTGAATAAAAATTGAGTTTAACAAATATTTGTTGAAATTTTAAGAGAATCCTCAAGGTCTAGTACTTTGAGGATTCTTTTTTGTATGAAATTAAAGTTTGTTTGTTTTAAGTTATTGTTAAGTTAACCTAGTTTACCTAGAATATTGAAACACTGAGCAAAAAACTCATACTTTTGCATCGAAACAAATTTAAATTTACTATTTAATTTGATTCACTAAAACAACTTTATGAAACATTTATTCCGTACAACCCCTACTGCTAAATCATTATGCGAAAGAGTTTTTTTTAAAAAGGCTTTCAGTTTATTTGAAAAAAATAAGTCCCCACTTTATTTGGGTACTTTATTTCTTTTTGTTCTATTGACTATTAACACAAGAGCTCAAACAAGTTACACTTGGAATTTTACAAGTGCAGCAGCAAGTGGTACAAACGCTAACTTAACAGTTGATACTTTTAAATCTGTTAATTCTTGGGCTAACGTAACAGCACCTATTAGAGCTTCCTCGTCTGTATCTAATACTTATAGTGGGTTTTCAGCTGGGAATAATTTAGGCAACACTTGCAAAGGAGGTGCATTGGTTTTAAGTGGATCAACTGGAACTGCCAGTGCTGCTTTTGAACTAACCCTTACTCCAGCAGCAGGATACATTGTAACTGTAACAGGAATTTCTTTTGGGTCTCGTTCAACAGGAACAGGGCCACAACGATATGTGGTAAAAAATAGTAAAGATAGCTATGTTGATTCAATGGCATCTGGTGCATTATCTAATAATAGTACTTGGGCTTATCAATCACCAACAACAACATCTGTTTCTTCAGCCGCAGGTACACCAATAACACTAAGAATTTATGGCTACAATGGAACTGCAACAGGAACGCCCAATAGTACTTTCACTTGGAGAATAGATGATGTGGTACTTAATGTTACAGTTACTAGTGCAGAAGTTGCACCAGTTGCACCAACTTCAGGTGGTAATCAGTCCATTTGTTTTGGCACAAGTTCGCCTAATTTATCAGCGTCTGCACCTAATGGTGCTGTTGTAGACTGGTATGATGCTGCTAGTGGCGGAAACTTAGTTCAAGCTTCATCTAATACTTTCTCTACTAATGCAACTACTGTTGGTACTTACACATATTATACAGAGTCAAGAAATAATCCTGGAACATTAAAAAGTGCAACAAGAACTGCAGTTACTCTAACCATTAATCCCGTTGTTACACCAACTATAGAGATTGATGCAACAGATTTACAACCTGCTTTAGGCGATCCATTGGATTTATATATTAATGACCAATCTAATCAAGGTAGTTCTCCAACCTATCAATGGTATAAAAATGGAAGTCCTATCCCATCTGCAACAGCTTCAACTTATTCTACTACATCTTTTGCAAATGGTGATGAGTTTTATTTGGTATTAACTTCTAATGCAGCTTGCCTTTCAACCACCACAGCTCAATCAAATTCATTATTTGCAATAGTTAATTCAAGTGCTTGTTCAGGCACACCACCAACTGCAACAACAACAACTTCTTCATTAAACATCTGTAGTGGAGGTACTACTAATTTAGCTTTAACTGGATTAGGGGCTTCAACTGGATATACATTCCAATGGCAGTCATCTTTATCACAAAATGGAACTTATAACGATGTAGTAGGGCAAACAAACTCAACATATTCTGCAACAATAACAGCAGCAACATCTACATCAATATGGTATAAATGTGTTGTTACTTGTACTGGTTCAGGTATTTCTACTGGTTCAACACCAGTTCAAGTTAACATTAATGCTAATGTTAATCCGTTAGTTTCTATTAGTACAAATTCAAATCCAAGTTGTGCCAATAGTTTAGTTACTTACACTGCTACTCCAGTTAATGGTGGTACAACTCCATCTTATGCTTGGTATGTAAATGGTAATTTGGTAATTGGTCAAAATAACTCAACTTATTCATCTTCATCTTTTACCAATGGAGATAAAGTAAATGCTGTTTTAACATCAAATTATGCTTGTTTAAGTAGCAATAATGTTTCATCAGATACAATTAATCAAACAGTAACTACTAATGTAGTTGCTAGTGTTTCAATAGCATCTTCTGCAAATCCATCTTGTTCAGGTGCTTTTGTAACTTTTACAGCAACACCTACCAATGGAGGCACACCAAGTTATCAATGGTATAATGGAGCCAACCCAATTATTGGAGAAACAAGTGCTACCTACACTTCAAGTAGTATTACAACTGGTTCTTCTATTACAGTTAGAATGGTTTCAAGTATTACGTGTGTAACAGGTTCACCGGCAACATCAAATTCTGTAGTGCAAACAGTTACAGCAAATGTTACACCATCTTTAACTATTGCATCAAATAATAATCCAGTTTGTGTAAGCGGTAATGCAACTTTTAACATCAATCCAGTAAATGCTGGTTCTTCACCAGTTTATGCTTGGTATTTGAATGGTAGCCTTGTAAATGGTCAAAGTGGAACTACTTACACACTATCGCCTGTAACTGATGGTGATTCAGTTTATGCAACAATGATTTCATCTACAACTTGTGTTACTACTGCAAATGCAACTTCAAATGTTGTTAAACAAACAATCGTAACACAGACAGCTCCAACTGTTTCAATTGCTGCAAACCCTGGTACTAGTATATTCGAGGGTACAAATATTACTTTCACTGCCACACCAACATTTGGTGGAACAACACCAACTTATCAATGGAAAGTTAATGGTTCAAATGTTGGAACTGGTTTAGCAACATACTCGTCATCACTCCTCGCTAATGGCGATGTAGTTAGCTGTGCAATGGTTTCTAATTATACATGTGCTACAACACCTAATGCAACTAGTAATAACTTAACAATAACAATTTTAAGTGCAAATCCATTTACACCGGGAAACATTATTGTTTATAAAGTTGGTGATAGTGCTACAGCTTTAAGCGGAAATGGAAGTCCTATTTTCCTTAATGAATATACTACTTCTGGTGCTTTCGTTCAATCAAAAAGAATAACTAGAACAACAGCTGGAGTAACAACAATGTATTCTGCTGGTACCACTACTTCTGAAGGATTTATATCATTAAACACAAATGGTACTAATCTAGTTGTACCTGGCTATAATTCAACTTCTAGCAATGCTACAGCACTTGGTTCAACATCTGCTACAACTACAAGACGTGTAGTTGCATTTGTAGATATGAATCAAAATATTGATACAACAACAAAACTTAAAGATGTTAGTGGAAATATGAGAAGTGTTGTTGCTAGTGGTAATACTATCTATGCGTCTAGTTCATCAGGTGGTGTTAGATATGCTTCTAAAGGCGATAGTGTATCGACACAACTTTCTACAACTGTTACAAATCTTAGAAATTTAGGTTTGTTTAATGGCCAACTTTATACCTCAACAAGTTCTGGTTCTGCTGTAAGATTAGGGGCTGTTGGAACAGGAATGCCAACAACTACTGGTCAAACAATAGTAAATCTAAGTGGTATTCCAACTAACCTTACTTCACCTTATGGCTTCTTTTTTGCAGATTTAAGTTCATCTGTTGCAGGAGTTGACGTGGTTTATATTGCAGATGATGGTGCAAATACAATTAGCAAATATTCACTTGTTGGAACTTCTTGGACGTCAAATGGAACAATAGCTGCTAGTGGTGTTAGGGGATTAGTTGGTAGTGTTTCAGGAAGTTCAGTAACACTATACGGCACAGCAACAGTTAGCACACCATCTATTGGAACATTTGTTTATTCTTTCACTGATAATTCTGGTTACAATACAGCATTATCAGGTTCTATAACAAGCTTAATAAGTAGAAGCAGTGTTAGTTTAATTGCATTTAGAGGCATCGCTTTTGCACCAACTACATTTACATCTCAACCATCAAATACAAGTATTTGTACTGGATCAACAGGCACATTGTCTGTAACAATGGCTACAGGTACTAGTGCATCAATTTATGCTTATCAATGGCAAACATCTACCAATGGTTCGAATTGGTCTAATGTGAGTAATGGTTCTGTTTACTCAAACGTTACTACAGCATCGTTGTCAATTACCAACCCAACTTTAACGTTGAATAATTCACAATATCGTTGCGTTGTAACATATATGGGAACAACAACAATGATATCAAATGCTGTGTCTTTAACTGTTATAGAAACAGTAATCCCATCGATTTCAATAGCAACATCAAACATTAATATTTGTAGTGGCAGTGCTACTACCTTCATAGCACAAGCTACTAGTGGAGGTTCTTCTCCTTCATACCAATGGAATAGAAATGGTATTAATGTTGGTAGTGGCTCATCAATAGATTTTCTACCAGGTACACTATCAACTGGAGATATAATTAGCTGCGAATTAACTGCTAATAATGTTTGTCAAACTACAGCTACCGCAAATAGTAATACAATTATAGTAAATGTTAAAACAAGCCCTGTAGTTAATCAAACTCAAGCCCAGAATGGTGCAGTTATCACTGCTGCTTCTATATGTGCTTTGGGTAGTGCAAGTACAACACGCTTTGGTAATACAACTCCTTTTGGAACTTGGAGCAGTAGCAATCCATCTGTAGCAACTGTAAACTACCAAGGATTTGTTACGGCCAATAGCAATGGTACAGCTACTATTAGTTACAGTATTGCATCTAGCAATGGTTGTGTTTCATCATCAACAGTATTAGTAACAGTAGCACCAGCTACAGCACCTAATGCAATAAGTGGTGCTAGCAATGTTTGTGCAGGTTCAAGCATAACACTTAGTAGTACTACACCTAATGGTGTGTGGAGTTGTCCTCAGACAAGTCAAGCAACAGTAAACCCAAGCACAGGGGTTTTATTAGGCAAAAGTGCTGGTTCTGCCACTATTAATTACACAACAACAAATGCGAATGGTTGTACAGCTTTTGTGAGCAAAACAATTATAGTAAATCCTTTACCTGCAGTACCAACAATTGCTTACGCACCAGGAACCTCACTATCAGGTCCAACATCACCATTTTATGGAGCACCAAGTGGTAGTTTTTGCGTAGGTAAAACATTTAACTTAGTAGGTTCACCAAGTGTTCCAGCTGGAGTTTGGAGTGCTACAGGAGCAGCAAGCATAACAAATATTGGTGGTGTAACAATTAATTCAGTGGGAGCTGGAACTATCAAATACACATACACTAGCTTGTTTGGTTGTGTAAATAGTAGAACAATAAGTGGAAATGGATTTGCTTGTGCAGCACGTGGCATAGTTACAAACGATAAATTAGAAACTGCAAGCGATTTTGTTTTGTATCCAAATCCTGCTAAATCAATTATCAATATTAATGTTGAAACATTAGTTGGTAAAGGCAGTATTATCGTTAGTGATTTGTATGGTAAGCAAATCAAAATCCAAATGTTAAGTATGGGCATCAATACGCTTGATATTACAAAACTTAGCAAGGGGATATACTTTGTAAGTTTAATAACTAACGAAGGGAAAACCACTAAAAAATTAATTGTGGAATAGCTAGCTTGTAAGAGATAAAAAGGGTTGCTCAAAGTTGAGCAACCCTTTTTACGTTTATATAGCAAAAAAAAATGTTGTAGTCTTTATTACAACTTTATAGCTTAAATATTTTGAACCTCTATGATTAAAAACTTTAAATAGTTTGTATTTTCCATTCCCCAAACAATTGGATGGTCGGCTGCCTGTGCATTAAATACAATTTGTTTTATTTTCTTTTTAGCATCTCTAGCTGCTTGCTGAATGGTGTGTAGAAAAAGTTCAGGAGAAACCAAATTGGTACAACTTGATGTTACTAAAAAACCACCATTTCTCAACAACTTCATACCACGTAAATTAATTTCTTTATACCCTGTTACAGCCTTTTGAATACTATCTCTGCTTTTCGTGAACGCAGGAGGGTCAAGCATTACAACATCGTATTGTTTGCCATCTTTTCCCCAGTTTTTTAGAACATCAAATGCATTCATTGCTTCAAATTTACAAATCTTTTCCAGCCCATTTAAAGTAGCATTTTTGGTTGCTTGTGCTACTGCATTTTCGCTGATATCTATTCCAAAAACCGATTTAGCACCATAGTATGCAGCATGAATTTCGAAAGTTCCAGTGTAAGTAAATGCTCCTAAAACGTCAGCACCTTTTACAATGTGCTGAATCGCTCTTCGATTGTCTTGTTGATCTAAAAAGTACCCAGTTTTTTGTCCATTTTCAATATCAACGTTAAACTTCAATCCGTTTTCGTTAATAATAATATTGGTATCAAATGGTGATGATAGAAATCCTTTTTGTTGTTGAAGCCCTTCTAATTCGCGAACAGGAACATCGTTACGTTCATAAATGCCTTTAGGTTTAAAGATAGTTTCTAAAGCCTTTACTACAAAAGGCTTGAACATATCCATTCCTAGTGACAAAGTTTGAATTACAAAATAATCGTTGAATTTATCAATAATTAAAGCAGGCATTTCATCGGCTTCGCCAAATATTAAACGACAGTTTTCTGTATAGCCAATTTTTTGTCGGTAGTCCCAAGCTTGTTTTATTCTGTCAAAGAAAAATTGCTCGTTAATTTCTTCTTTTTTTCGGGTTAACAAACGAGCAATAATTTGTGATTTTGAATTAAAATAACCTCTGCCACAAAATTTTTCATCATAATAAAAAATATCAACAATTTCACCATCGGTAGGATTACCAATTATTTTTTCCACTTCATTACTAAAAATCCAAGGATGACCATTGAATATTCGAAGTGCTATTTTTCTATTTAAAATTATTTTTGCCATTGCTAGCAAATGTAGTTGTTGATGTAATTGTTTAAAACACTTTTATTTCCAACCTTTTTATCAAGTTTTACTCGTAAACAAAAACTTCATAATATTGCAAACAATTAATCAAAAAAATGAGTACAAATAAAACTGCAACTTTGAAACCACTTTTTGGGAAAGAGAATTATATGTTAATGATGGTTGGTGGCATCATCATTTTAATTGGAATTTTTTTAATGACAGGTGGAAAAAATGTTGATCCAAATGTTTTTGATAAAAACGTAGTGTATAGCAAAACAAGAATCACCGTTGCACCTATTTTAATTTTACTAGGATTAGTAGTAGAAATCTTTGCTATTTTCAAGAAGAATAAATAATTCAATTTTTATAATTAGTTAAAGCGGTGTTTCACCGCTTTTTTGTTTTAATCTGCACAATAAAATAAATGACATATTTTCAATCTATTATTATTGCTATTGTTGAAGGTCTGACTGAGTTTTTGCCTATTTCTTCTACTGCTCACATGAAAATCACGAATCCATTGATTGGTGTTTCTAAAGATCCTTTTACAGATATGTTTGAAATTGTTATTCAGCTGGCAGCTATACTAAGTGTGGTAACAATTTACTGGAAACGCTTTATACAATTTAAAGATTTAAGCTTTTATATTAAGTTGATTGTTGCTGTAATTCCTGCTTTAATTGCTGGATTGCTTTTGAAAAAACATATTGATGCTGCCCTTAGTAATCTTTGGTTTATTGCTTTAGTGATGATTGGGGGTGGTATTTTTCTTTTATTTATTGATAAGATATTTACAAAAAACAACTTTGATGATGAAGAAAGAATATCTTATCCCAAAGCTTTTATGATTGGGTGTTTTCAGGTGTTGAGTGTGCTGTTACCTGGCTTAAGTAGAAGTGCTGCTACCATTATTGGCGGTATGAGCCAAAAACTAACCAGAAGATTAGCAGCTGAATTTTCTTTCTTTCTGGCTGTGCCAACAATGTTTGCTGCAAGTGCTAAAAGTATGTTAGATGTTTATAAAGAACATAAAGAAGTGCTAGTAAAAGAAAATTTTGCAACACTTGGTGTTGGTGCTGTTGTATCGTATATAGTTGCTTTGCTGGCTATTAAATTTTTTATTGGATATCTACAAAAACACGGCTTCAAAATATTTGGTTGGTACAGAATTGCGGCTGGCCTGATTGTTTTAGTGCTTTTGCAACAAGGTATCATCAAATAATATTGAATGCTCAATTTTAAATGTTGAATTGTTACTGCATTTAAAATTTTAAATTATTACAATGCAAACCACCGCTTCAAAAAAAGTTATCAATTCATGGGCAATGTACGACTGGGCTAATAGTGTGTATAATCTTGTTATCACATCAACCATTTTTCCTGCCTTTTTTGAGAGTATGACTGGTGATGATAACGATGTAACCATTGACAGTGTTAAGTTTTTAGGCAGAACATTTGTAAATACTTCGCTTTACAATTATGCTTTGGCTGTAGCATTTTTTGTAGTTGCAATTATGTCCCCCATCCTTTCATCCATTGCAGATTGTAAAGGGAATAAGAAAAAATTTATGAACTTTTTTATGACAATGGGCAGCATTGCCTGTTGTGGACTCTTTTTTTTCGACCGTAAAGAAATGCTGGGTATAGGCATTGCTTGTATGATAATTGCCTGTATTGGGTATTGGAGCAGTTTAGTTTTTTACAATTCTTTTTTGCCTGAAATAGCAGCACCTGAAGATAGAGATAATGTAAGTGCAAAAGGTTTTGCAATGGGTTATATTGGTAGTGTAATTCTACAAGTAATTTGTTTTGTTTTTGTATTTAACCCGAATTGGTTTGCAAGTAAACTAACCCCCTTTTTATTATCTTTTTTATTAGTAGGAGTGTGGTGGTTTATTTTTGGTCATATTTCCTTGAAAGGCTTACCTAATAGCAATCCTGCAATTGATAAAGATTCTGATAAAGGTTTTATTAAGCAAGGCTATTCTGAGCTTCATAAAGTGTGGAAACAATTAATGAATTTGCCAGTTTTAAAGCGATTCTTATTTTCGTTTTTCTTTTACAATATGGGTGTTCAAACTGTTATGCTAGCAGCAACTTTGTATGGTAAAAGTGAATTGAATATTCCTACAACAAATCTGATTATTGCCATACTGATAATACAGATTATTGCTATTCCTGGTGCTTATTTAATGAGTAAACTTTCTGATAAAATAGGCAACATTAAAGCATTAATGATAGCAGTACTGTTATGGATTTTTATGTGTGTAGCCGGATATTATATTCCTAAAAATGGCATCAATGAGTTTTACATTTTAGCAACTTTGGTTGGTTTTATAATGGGAGGAATACAATCTCTTAGCAGAAGCACTTACAGCAAATTAATGCCCGAGACAAGAGATACCACATCTTTCTTTAGTTTTTTTGATGTAACAGAAAAAATAGCTATTGTAATCGGTATGTTTAGTTTTGGATTCATTAATGAAATTACCGGCTCTCAAAGAAACTCTGTGCTGGCATTAGGGGTATTCTTTGTTATTGGATTGATTGGTTTGTTCTTTACTCATAAGGTTAGCAAGTCAGTAAAGTCACTAAAGTCATAGAAATGGTAAATCTAAAATTCTAAATAATAAATAATTGGTATGAGACTTTATTCAATAGAAACTGGCAATTTTAAACTAGATGGTGGTGCTATGTTTGGTGTGGTGCCAAAATCAATGTGGCAAAAGCTAAATCCTCCCGATGACAATAATATGTGTACCTGGGCAATGCGTTGCCTGCTGATTGAGGATGGAAATAAGTTAATTTTAGTAGATAATGGCATTGGCAACAAGCAAGATGCTAAGTTCTTTTCTCATTATTACTTACACGGAGATTTTAGTTTAGAAAGTTCATTAAAGCAACACGGTTTTAGTAAAGACGATATAACAGATGTAGTGCTTACGCACTTACATTTTGACCATTGTGGAGGAAGTATAGAACGCAATGGCGACAAGCTTTCTACAGCGTTTAAAAATGCAACATATTGGAGCAATCACTTGCATTGGAATTGGGCAACTCAACCTAACGACAGGGAAAAAGCTTCATTTTTGAAAGAAAATATTTTGCCAATTGAAGAAAGTGGACAATTGAAGTTTGTTGATGGCGTAAAATCTGCCAACCACGCTGCTCACAACATTTCATCTATTGCGAATAATCTATTGCAAACCATTGATGCAGTTATTATGCCTCATCTTTCCCTTAAAATTGTTAATGGACATACCGATGCTATGATGCTGCCCCAAATAAAATACAAAGACCAAACCATTGTTTTTATGGCAGATTTATTACCATCTGCTGCACACATACCCATTCCTTATGTAATGGCTTATGATATGTTTCCTTTAACTACTTTAAACGAAAAAAAATCTTTCCTTCAAGAAGCGGTAAATAATAATTATGTGTTGTTTTTTGAACACGATGCTCATAATGAATGTTGCACTTTGCAACAAACAGAAAAGGGTATTAGAGTTGAGAAATGTTTTAAACTAAGTGAATTGTAAATTTGTCACTTTCATAGTGTTTTGAACCCTATAATTGCTCTAAAAAAGAGACTATGTGGTTAATAACAGTTGGTAAAATCTTCCATAGTTCAATCTCATTAAAAGTTATAGCGAAAAGCAGTTTCGAACTGTTGAGTTTTTTTTAGACCATAGGGCTGACCAAAGATTAATAAAAAAAGAGCTGTAAAATTGCTACTCCCATTTTCGTTTAAGCATCAACCATATTGCTGACAAGTTGCTCTCCAGTAAGTCTTGTTTACTCTTCAGATTAATGATTTTATTTAATCATTTTAGTTAAATAAAAACTCACAGCTTTTTACCACTATGCCTGAATTAAGCAAATAAATTTAATTCGTAATTTGTAAAATCTATTCACACTTCCAAGGCATAATATTATTGTATAAGCATTTAAAACATTCAAATATTGGGTGTGCAGTTTTTACACCATCTTTTACCTTGTAAATAATTTCTTTGGTGCCTTTAATTGTACTTGAGCCATTGTACATAAAGTACATAAAGTTGGTATCTTTTATAGCCAATTGTCCTGAACTAAAATGCACAGCCGTTTTGTTATTCTTTTTTGCAAACAACAAATTCTCGAATTCTGTCATTTTATGAATCCTATCATATACTGTGTCTAAAATTAGTTTTCCAAAACGAGAGATGCCATATTGTAAAAATCGTTTGCCATTTTCTTCTTTAACTACAGCAATTAAAGTATCCATTTTACCTAAATGCCTGGCAGAATAATATTTGGTGGTTTTAATTTCATTAAAGTTACTGTCTAAGAGTATTTCCCTTAACTCATTATTTACTAGAGTGTCTCTTATATATCCTTGCCATTGTTTATAATAATTTACGGTTGGGTTATGCTCAAAAATATAGTTACAAAGTTTGTTGCCATACTCATCCATAATGTAAGTGCCTTTGTGAGTATGTACCAAAAAGTATCTAATGTTTTGTTTAGGATAAACTGCATACTCTGTTTTAGTTATGGAATTTACATCTTGCAATGGTTGTATGCTTCCATCTTTTTTTATTAAGCCACATCTTGTAATGGGATAACCATTTTTAGTAGTATCTCCTTTATTTTCTTGCTTATAAAAATAGAAATGTTTGTAAGGGATTATTTCTTTGAACTCAATATTGGCAATAGTTTGGTTGCTAATGTCAACAATACCTTCTTTATTATTTCTATTTACAATAAATTGTTTGCCATCAATACAATCAATGGCATTATACAGGCACGGAATTTTGTGTTTTAAATCTTTACTAATAAATCCCCACTGGTCATCAAAAGCATAATGAAATTCTGAGGTAGATTTATTATACACACTATCACACACAAAATAGCCATATTTAAAAGCAATAATATTCTTATAAGCAATTGGCAAAACATAATTACCCAAACTATCAATAACACCATATTTATTATTCTTGCTAACCACATAAATCCATTTATATGGCTTGGCATAAGGAATATATCCTCTTGCAGTTTGTAGCCTTCTAAAGTCGGTATTTTTGTAATGTTCAAAATCAAAACTTTCACTGCTATTTTCTACAGCTCTATCCCAATTTGGGAAAGTGGTGTTTTTATAGTTAATATGATAAGTTGCAACTTGTAAAGATTGTTCTACAGATAGTTTTATGTGCTTTTCATATTCTCGTTTATCATCATTAAAAACATCAATAACTTTCCCGTCTTTATCTCTTAAATAAATAGGGTTGTGAATGTCTTTATACCTAACATATAAATCTCTATCTGCATATTGCATTATATGTTTTAAGCGTAGATGTGTATTCAAATCTACTTCAACCATTTGTATATTGTTGTAGATGGGATGATAGATAATGGGTAAATTATACTCTTGGCTTTTTAGAATTTCTTTTTTCTTTTGAGCAATGCAAGATGTGCTGAATGAAATAATTAGTAAACAGATGGCTATAATTTTATTCATTATTATAATTTATTTAATTGACTATTCATTTCTTGATTAGCAACAATGTTTAGGGATATTTTGTTTACGAAATACTTTTTAGCTATTTTTTTATATGCCTCAAAAAAAGCTTCATCAACAATTTTACTTTTATAATTAATGTGCCAGTAATCCACTTCGCCGTTTTCATTTTTTGAAAAGCTAAAGCCAAGTTTTTGTATTACTCTTTTGCATTTGTTGAGTTTATTCTCATCTACATCAATATAAATTCGATTCTCACAATATGCTTTATCTTTTGAAAATGGAAAAGAAAATAAATTACTTGCCAATGTAATTAAGCTATCCTTATTTATTTCTTGTAGCAATTGTTTTTTCTCCTTTGCAGACAGTGCTTGTAAGTTGAAAGAGTTATAATGTGTTCTGTTCAATTTGGGAAATTGCATAAGATACTTATCCATTAAAAAATGATATTTTTCTAATTGCTCAGTACTATTTCGTTGAGTTATTTTATTACCTAAAACTATTGTATATGCATCGCTGTATAAAGTAAACGGTATATCATACTTTTTAATTGGTATAGAAGCTTGGTAAGGTTTTAGCAAGAAAAATTGTTTGCTTGTATGTGGAAAAAGTGTTTTATAATTTGGCTTAAATCGATAACTCGATGAATCAGTATAAGCAACTATACTATCTGTTTTTGAA
>JBMLRA010000106.1:15095-16886 GCA_049241265.1 Chitinophagaceae bacterium | reverse complement strand
GGCGATAAAGTTATTAATAGTGTCGATGTGCTAAGAATGAAACGTTTAATATTAGGTACAGATACCACATTTACTAAAACAGTTGGCACAGTAAAAACAGATAGACTGTGGGAATTTGTAGATAGTGCATATAAGTTTCCTGATACTACTAATCCATTCCCATTCAAAGATTCTATTTCATTTACTAATTTAACATCAAGCAAAAGCAATCAAACATTTATTGGCGTTAAATTGGGAGATGTGAATTATGATTGGAATCCTGCTGTGGCAAAAGGAATAAGTTCTAGGGATTTAGAATTACAATATTCAATTGACAATAGGAAATTAGTTACTAGCAACGATATTATAAGAATACCTATTACAGTAAATAATTTTAAAGACCTTGTTGCAATACAATATACACTTCACTTCGATAACAAGCAATACGAATTTATTGGTATTGAAAACAACAAACTTGGCATTGATTTTAACGACAGAAAAGCAAATACAACTGGAAATATTTCAATGCTATGGACTGATAAAAATGCTGTTGAGAGAACCTTGGAAGACGGAACTGAATTGTTTATTCTAGTGTTAAAAGGCAAATGGGAAGCTAGTAATATTGAGTTAGAATTAAACAACTCAATAACAGAAATTGCAGCTTGGAATAAAGACTACAGCCAAAACAACATAACTCTAAACAAATCAGAAATTAAGAATAATCAACAAGAAACTAAAGACGAGTGGTTATCTCTGGGACCAAATCCTACAACTGGACTTATTAGAGTCAATATTTCATCAGAAATAAATAAAATAATTAGTCTCGAATTAACAGATGCCCACGGGAAATTGGTACTAAAGCAATCTGTTGAATTACAAAAGGGCAATAATAACATCGCATTAAATCTTAAACAAAATGGCTACATTGCAACAGGTATTTATTTATTAAAAGCCATTGGACTTGGAAGTGAAAATTCAAAGAGAATTATTGTGAGGTAGTACATAAATTAATTTAAATACGTAAAAGCTCCTATGTTTTGCAACATAGGAGCTTTTTTTAGATAACAATAACGATATTTGCATAAAGCCATCCCAAATCAAGATGGCTTTATGTATTTTATTATTAACTGTACTTTATGAAGAAAATTTTCTCTCTTTTATTATTTGTTATACTTTTTTTATCGGCAAAATCTCAATCAATAACTATTACACAACCCAATGGTGGTGAAACTTTGTATGCTTGTGAAATTTACACTATCAAGTTTACAGCAAGTGGTACATCAACTTATTACAATATTGATTATTCGTTAAATAATGGTGCTACTTGGACAAGTAGTGCTACCAATCTATTAATTACAAATGGACAGTATGGCTGGACTGTTCCTTATGCAAGTTCTACAACTTGTTTGTTGAGAGTGTATGATAAAAACAATCCCTCAATTCAAGATGTAAGCAATAATGTATTTACTATTAAAATTCCTGTAATACTTACATCTCCTAATGGTGGCGAAGTGTGGCAAGCTGGCACTGCTAAAACTATTACTTGGAATATGGAAGGAACTTCTCAAAAGTTTAACCTAGCATATTCAACCAATAGTGGAACAACTTGGACAAATATTGTTACGAATTATTCAGTTACAAATGGGCAATACGTTTGGAATGTACCCAATATGGCAACCACAACAACTTGTATGGTTAGAGTAATGGATTATGTAACTAATTGTAAAGTTGATGCTAGTGATAATGTATTTACCATCACCCCAGCTCAACCTATTTTAACTTATCCCAATGGATATGAGATATTAGATTGGG
>JBMLRA010000106.1:0-14995 GCA_049241265.1 Chitinophagaceae bacterium | reverse complement strand
ACAGTTGTAAAAGCGATGTCAGTAATGCAAACTTTGCTGTTACACCAGCTCAACCATTGCTTACAACCCCTAATGGTGGCGAAGTTTGGTGGTCAGGAATGACGAATTATATTTATTGGGATCCTGCTACATTTTATAGTAATGTTAAATTAGATTTTTCATTAGATAGTGGTGCAACTTGGAATATCATTACAACCAATGCTACATATACCAATGGTTACTATCCTTGGACAATTCCACAAACATCTTCAACCAAATGTTTAATAAGGGCAAGTAATTCCCTCAATACAAGTCTTTATGATCTTAGTGATGCAGTGTTTACAATTAAACCTGCCATCACCATACTCACACCAAATGGTGGTGATGTATTAGGAGCTTGTACTCAAACATCCATAACATTTGAAAAATCTCCTGCCTATAGCAACGCAAATATTGAATATACTTTAAATGGAGGCTCAAGCTGGACAAGCCTTGTTGCTAATAATAATTATGGTACAGCCAATACAACATTTACTTACAATTGGTCAATTCCTAATCTTTCATCTACCAATGTTAAGATAAGAGTTTACCCAACTGGCAATATTCAATTAGGCGATAGTAGCAATGCTGCATTAACTATTAAAAAAGCTGTAACTATTGTACAGCCTGCTTATGGTGGCACTATGCAAGTTGGAACTAGCTATCCTATTAAATGGAAATCAGAGGGTATTTCTAATTTATTTGATATTGCTTATACTATCAATGGTGGTACAACTTGGACCAACATCGTAACAGCATATAATACTGCAACAAGTACTTATAACTGGACTGTTCCAAATGCAGTTTCATCGAATTGCAAAATACGAGTGAGAGATAATGTAAATAGTTGTAAAGAAGATATTTCGCAACAAGCATTTATTATTTCTGCAACACCTGCACCACTTACAATTACTTATCCAAATGGTGACGAAGTTATTCAAGGTTGTACTTTGAAAAATGTAACTTGGACAGAAACTGGAACACCAGCAGGTTCATACACTCTTGAGTATTCAGTTGATGCTGGAGCAACCTGGATAACATTTGCAACATCTTATACAACAACAATAGGTAGTTGTCCTTGGTATGTTCCAAATTTTTATAATAATAGTAACGTGTTAGTTCGTGTAAGTGCTACAGGTAGCACAACAGTAAGAGATGTAAGTGATGCTTTATTTACATTAACGAAACTACCACCAACAACCAATACCGTTAATTTAACAAGTTGCACAAGCGTTGTTTATAAAACTAAAACATACACAACATCAACAATAGTAAGGGATACAATAAAAACTGCAACTGGTTTATGTGATAGCATTTACAATATTGCTAATATTATTATACAAAAAAATACCACAACACAATCTTTAAATTATAGTGGTTGTCAATCGGTAATTTATAAAGGAAAAACTTATACTTCATCTATTACATTAAACGATACAACTAAAACGTTGCAAGGTTGTGATAGTGTTTATAATACAGTTTATATTACAGTTTATAACATTACACCAATAACAAATACACAAAACTTTAGTGGTTGCAAAAAATATATTTTTAATGGAATTACTTACACTACAAACACAACTTTAAGAGATACTTTACGCAGCGTTTCTTATTGCGATAGTATTTATAATGTTACCAATATTATCATCAATACAGCTTGTGTAAATTACATCAACACAACCTTCACAGTAAATATGGTTAACTACTTAGTTACTGGAAATACTATAGATACAGGAGGTATAAGAATTGCTGGAAACTTTGCTGACTTAGGTATTAATCTTCCAAACTGGACACCAACTTCACAGCTTAGTAAGCTAGCTAAACAAGGCATTACAGACAATTGGAGTATTACAATTCCAATACCTGATACATCAATCAATAAAACTTTATACTTCAAATTTGTTAATACAAATTGGGGTAAAAATGAAGGCATTGATTTTGGTTCAGAGTTGAAAAATACAACTACTTGCTCTGTTAACGATGGCTTTGGTAACTATAACAGATTTTTAAAATTGCCTACAAAAGATAGCAGTGTAAGTTATTGTTGGGAAAGATGTGGCTTATGTAATACAACTAATAATGCACCTATAGTAACAACAGGAAACATTACTTCAAAAACTTCATCAATGGTAACTGTTGGTAACAACAATCTTGTTGCAACTGGCGGTTCAACAGTATTCTATAAAGGTCTATTGGTTTCTACAAATCCATTACCAAACATCTACAACAATACTTTCAATTCATACTTTCATTATGCAAATCCAACATTAGGAACTTATAGTGTTTATATAGCTGGATTATATTCAAATACCCAATATTATGTAAGAGCTTTTGCAAGCAATGAAATTGGAACTACTTATGGAAGTGTTATTCCTTTTGTTTTATGTGATAGTGCAAAAAGAGATACTTTAAATTTAATAGGTTGTGATAATGTAATCTACAATGGCAATACATACGCATCATCAACTATTAAAAGAGATACTTTAAAAACTACTTTAGGCTGTGACAGTATTTATAGAGTTGCAAACATTACTGTAAAACCAATATCAGCATCTTATCAATCTGCAACAATTTGTGCTGATGCACTACCATATACGTGGAATGGGAATACGTATAATGCAGCAGGAAATTATACAGCTAATTTCACAAATGCAGTTGGCTGCGATAGCACTGCTAATTTAAAATTAATTGTAAACGCACTACCAGTTATTTCAATTGCTAGTCCAACTAATTGCGTTGGTACAGCCAACATAAATCTCACAGGTGCAAGTAATGCTTTACAAATTGTTTGGCAAAATAATGGCTCAACCGTAAACACCAAAACACCTACTGCTGCTGCCTTTGGAACAACTGTGGCTGGTGGCAATCCAACTAGTACGTTGCCAAATGCGTTAAATGGGCCAAGCAGTGTTTTTGTAGATAAAAATGGAGTGTTATATGTTGGAGATTTAAATAATGCTAGAATACAACGCTTTGCTGTGGGCAACTTAAATGCTACAACAGTTGCTGGTAGTGGCACAATTGGCGTAGGATTACATCAATTTAATAGCCCAAGTGGTGTAATTGTTAATGATAGCAATAATGTATATGTTGGTGATTTCGGAAATCATAGAGTTACAAAATGGTTGCCTAATGCTAACATAGGTATTGTGGTTGCTGGTGGCAATGGTTCAACAAATACAAGCAATGCATTTAATGGCGTTGCAGATATTTTTGTAGATGCTGCAAACAATATTTATGTAGCAGATCAAAATAATCATCGTATACAAAAATGGGCCCCTGGTGCAACAAGTGGTGTAACTGTTGCAGGTGGTAATGGAGCAGGTTCAGCAAATAATCAAATCAATTTACCGACAGCTGTTTTCGTGGATGCAGCAGGTAATGTATATGTTGGCGATTATGGCAACAAGCGTGTTACCAAATGGACAGTTGGTGCAACAAGTGGTGTAACTGTTGCAGGTGGCAATGGTGCAGGTGCTGCAAATAATCAAATAGATTTATTGGTTGGTTTATATGTAGATGCAATAGGCAATGTATATGTAGCAGATCAAAATAATCATCGTATTCAAAAATGGGTAGTAGGTGCTACAACTGGCATAACTGTAGCAGGTGGTAATGGTGCAGGTTCAGCAGCTAACCAATTCAAATTTCCTAAAGATATTTATATAGATACAGCAGGTGCAATGTACATTCCAGACAATTGGAATCAACGTGTGCAAAAATGGTTGCAATCCATTAACACTAGCTACATCCCAACAACAGCAGGTGTTTATACAGCTATTGTTACAAATAACAGTGGTTGTGTTGCCACTTCAAATGCCATTACTATTGGCTCATCTGCGACACCTACAAATAGCGTTATTGCAAGTGCTACAACTATTTGTTATGGAGAAAAAGTAACCTTTACAGCTACTGCGAATAATGGTGGTTCATCGCCACAATATCAATGGTTTAAAAACAATAATACTGTTGGAACAAATGCAAATATTTATACAGATAGTTTGCTAAATAATAGTGATAGTGTGTGGTGTGTGCTTACAAGCAATTCGCCTTGTGCAACAAGCACAACAGCAAAAAGTAATGTCGTTTTAATGAATGTTAGCAACACAATTAGTGGCAATATAAAACATCCAACCAAAGGAAATATTGCCACTGTTACTGCAAAATTAATTGGCACAACAAACAACACTTTATTAGCATCTGGTAGCTATTCTTTTAATTGTTTAGCAGCTTCAACAATAGGAACAATAAGGCTTTCTAAAAACAATGACATAGCTAAAGCTAATGGTGTAACTAGTGTTGATGTACTATTAATTCAGCGTCATATTTTAAACACTACAAAATTAAACAGCCCATACAAATTAATAGCAGCCGATGTAGATGGCAATAAAGCCATAAATAGTGTAGATGTGTTAAGAATGAAACGTTTAATACTTGGGACAGATACCACTTTCACAAGTAGCACAAAAGGCAATAGATTATGGGAGTTTGTTGATAGTGCTTATGTTTTCCCAGATACTACAAATCCATTCCCTTTTAAAGATTCTATAACTCTTAATAATTTAACAAGCAACAGAACAAATCAAACCTTTATAGGTGTTAAGTTGGGAGATGTAAATTATGATTGGAATCCTGTTATAGCAAGGCAGTTTAATGCTAATAGTTTACAGTTAAGTTATTCAATCAATAATGAAGAATCAAGAAATGAAAATTCGATTGTAAGAATTCCCATAACCGTAAGTAATTTCAAAAACATTGCTGCAATGCAATACACACTCCACTTTGACAATAAAGATTATGAATTTATTGGTATTGAAAATAATGAACTGAACATCGATTTCAATGAAAAACAAGCTAACAAAAATGGAAACATTGCTATGTTGTGGACAGACAAAAATGCTGAAGCAATAACACTTAATGATGGCACAAAACTGTTTACTTTAGTTTTAAAAAATAAAAGAATGAGAAGTAATACTAGTTTAGAAATAAATAGTGATATTACTAACGTTGAAGCTTGGGATAAAGATTTCATTCAACGTAATATTCTTTTAAATAAAATATTGAATAGCACTGAAGGTATGTTAGGTTGTGAAATGTGGAGTTTTTCACCAAATCCAACAAGCAATTTTATTAAAGTAAATATGTTTTGTAAAACAAATAAAAATATCACAATACAATTAACTAATGTACAAGGCAAAATTCTTTTACAAAAAGGTTTTGAAGCTGTTAAAGGAAGCAATGTGCTTATGATTAATTTAAAAGAACATAATCAAATACCTACTGGTGTTTATTATATCAAGGCTATTGGCTTATCGGGTGAAGATGTTAAGAAGATAATTGTGGAATAAATCAATTTTCAGGGTAGTAATAATACATTTCTTTCATTTTAAGAACTCGCAAAAAACATTGAATACGCAATTTACTTTGCAATTTTTATGTTTTCTGCGAGTTTTTTTATCGATTTAGTATAGTAATTACTCAATGCTAATACCTTTATTTTAAATTTGTTATATGTGGTAAAGAAAACTCAATATTACATACTAGAATCATAATCTTATATAAGTATTAGTAACCCAACACAAAAGCTCTGCTTTATTATGAGGTAAAGTAAAAGCTTCTTCAACAAGTTATTTTATCACGCTTAATTCCATTCCCACTTTTGTGAAAGCAGCAATGGCTTTGTCTAAATGATGTTGCTCGTGAGCTGCACTTAACTGAACCCTAATTCTTGCCAAACCCTTTGCCACCACAGGGTAGAAGAAACCAATAACGTAAATACCTTCTTCAAGAAGTTTAGCAGCAAAGTTTTGTGCAACAACTGCATCATACAACATGATAGGTACAATGGGGTGGTCGCCTTGTTTAATGTCAAAACCAGCTTCCGTCATTTTAGTTCTAAAATATTTTGTGTTATACTCCAGTTTATCTCTCAACTCAGTAGTAGATGTAAGCATATCTAACACTGCAATACTAGCACCTACAATGCTTGGTGCTACTGTGTTTGAAAATAAATATGGTCTGCTTCTTTGTCTTAGCATTTCAATAATTTCTTTTCTTCCACTAGTAAATCCACCACTTGCACCACCAAGGGCTTTACCTAAAGTTCCTGTAATAATGTCAATTCTTCCCATTACATTTCTATACTCGTGTGTACCACGTCCTGTTTTGCCTAAAAAGCCAGAAGAATGGCATTCGTCAATCATCACAATAGCATCATATTTATCTGCTAAATCACAAATTTTATCAAGCTGTGCAATGGTTCCATCCATACTAAAACTTCCATCTGTAACAATAATCCTACTACGCAAATCTTTAGTTTCAATTAGTTTGGCTTCAAGGTCTGCCATATTGTTATGTTCATATCTGTAACGTTGTGCCTTACATAAACGAACGCCATCAATAATACTAGCGTGGTTTAAAGTATCACTAATAATGGCATCTTGGTCATTAAATAAAGGTTCAAAAACACCACCATTTGCATCAAAAGCAGCTGCATATAAAATAGTATCTTCTGTACCTAAAAAACTTGCAATTTTTTGTTCAAGTTCTTTGTGAATATCTTGTGTACCACAAATAAAACGCACACTACTCATACCATAACCATGGCTATCAATAGCTTTGTGTGCAGCTTCTATCACTTTTGGATGAGACGATAAACCAAGGTAGTTATTGGCACAAAAATTTAAAACAGTTTTTCCGTTTACTACTATTTCTGCACCCTGTTCGCTGGTAATGATGCGTTCTTTCTTCATCAAACCATTAGCATCAATTTCTTTTAGCTCATCATTAATACGAGTAACAAATTTTTCATTCATAAAGCAATTGTTTAATAAAGCAAATGTATTGGTGATTGAATAATTATTTATCTCAATATTTGCACATTATTTATTGGCTACATTATGGCAAATCAATTCGACACTTTTCAACAAGCAGAACAGAAGCAACCTTTATTGTTGCGAATTCCAGCACAGCTTATCTCGTATCTATTTCATCCTCTATTTATACCAACATATATTTTTATATTTCTGGTATATCAGTTTCCTTATGAGTTTAACGATATTACTGTGTGGAAATTGAAGCTAAAAATATTTAGTGTTTTTTGGATGACAGCTTTTTTTCCAGCATTTGCCGTGTTTTTATTATGGCGTTTAAAATTAAGCCAAAGCATTTTTTTGCGTACCCAAAAAGAAAGAATCATACCCTACTTTGTAACAATGTTTTTTTATTGGTGGATGTATTATTTAAGTAAAAATCAAACCGACCAACCAATAGTTTTAAAGTTCTTTTATTTTGGCATTTTTTGGAGTGCTATTATTGGTGTGATTATTAATAATTTTATTAAAATAAGTTTGCACACTATTGCTGCAGGAAGTGCATTAATGGCAATTTTATTAATTTCTTTTTTTTATCAAACTAATTTAGGTTTTGCAATTAGTTGTGCAGTTTTTTTAACTGGAGTTATTGCGACAGCCAGACTTTTAGTTAGCAATCACACTACACTTGAAATATACACAGGACTTGGTCTTGGCATTATTTGTCAAATTGTTGGATACTTGATTTGTATGTGATTTATTGCAAAGTTGTAACTATACCATTTTGATTAATTACAATTAATTTTTCGTCTTGTAAAAACTGTAATACTTTCCAAAATTTATCTTTCTTTATTGTTTTAAAATGGCTTAAAAGTACGTCTGTGCTGATGCTATCTGTTGATATCAATTCAAATAACTTTAGTTTTATTATATTAAATTCTTTGGAGCTTATTTCTACAGTTTTTTTTGCTAAACAATTATCACAACTACCACAATCTTGTAAATTACCTGCATTAAAATAATTAGAAATAATTTGGCTTCTACATACTTTTTTTTCATTTAAATAATTTAACATAGCATCAACTCTTACAATAAATTGTTGCTTGCGTTTAAAGTAATCAGCGTGATTAATTGTTAATCCCTCAACATCAGCACGATTAAAATTAAAATAAATTTGTGGAGTTTCTTTTTGTGGTGTGTATTCTATAATGCCATATTTATGTAAAATATTCAAACTTTTATAGATAATTTCATAAGGCAAACGACAAAGTTTGGCAATTAGTTTCTCATTAATGGAAATGCTGTTTTCTAAAATGCCATAATAAGTTCTAAGCAAACATTTAATAACTGGTTCTAATTTTGGATTGCTATTTTCAAAAGCTTCTATTGAATATTTATCAGTAGTAAATTTTGCTTTTGATGGAATATAAATATTTTCTGTTACAGTAATATGCCCTTCGTGTTCCAATGTTTTCAATACGTTCAGGGCAAGATGAATATCTATATTGAAATTTTTAGTGAAAGCAATGATATCAAAATCATAATAATTTCCTTCGCCAATACCCACAGGAATTTGTAAAAAATTAGCTAGTGATTGATACACTTTTTTAATATCGTCAATCGACGGAAAACGAATATTTGGCAAAAAAGTTAATTCATTAATTTCGGTAGAATGATATAGTAAAACAGCAAAAGCTCTTTTACCATCTCTTCCTGCACGACCAGCTTCCTGATAATAATTTTCCAAACAATCTGGTGTGTCATAATGTATAACACTTTTAACATCTGGCTTATCGATGCCCATTCCAAACGCATTGGTACAAACAACTACACGTGTGCTGTTACTAATCCAATTGGCTTGTTTTTGGTTGCGTTCTTCCTGTGTTAACCCAGCATGATAGTAATCTGCAGAAATATTTTGTAGCTTTAAAAGTTGTGCTACATCGTTGGTCTGCCTTCTATTTTTACAATACACTATGCTGCTACCTGCAACATTATTCAATATCTCAAGAGCCTTATGAATTTTACTATCAACTTTAAAAACTGAATATGAAATATTATCCCTTTCAAATGATTGCTGAAATATTTGTGGTTCTTTTAGCTTAAGCTTTTCAAGAATATCATTTTGAACAATTTTAGTTGCCGATGCTGTTAATGCAATAATTGGAACTTGAGGTAATGCTTCCCTTAAATCAATAATTTTTAAATATGGTGGGCGAAAATCGTATCCCCATTGGCTTATGCAGTGTGCTTCATCTACAGCAATTAAGCTAATATTTAATGAATTTAAATACGATTTAAAAAGCTTGCTTTGTAATCTTTCGGGCGATAAGTAAAGAAACTTATATTTTCTATTTGAGACATCTATAAAAACCTGTTCAACTTCTTTTCCTGTCATCCCACTATAAATTGCAACTGCTGCTATGTTTTTGTTATGCAAGTTTTGCACCTGATCTTTCATTAAAGCAATTAATGGAGATATTACCAAGCATAAACCATTATTCATTAAGGCAGGAACTTGAAAGCAAATAGATTTACCACCACCAGTTGGTAATAGTGCTAGTACATCTTTTTTCTCTAAAACAGAATTTATAATATCTTCTTGTAAACCACGAAAATTATCGTGATGCCAGTATTGTTGTAGTATTTGCTTTGCTGAAACCATTAGTGAAAGTGAAGATAATGGTTAGATGAGTTTAATCAAATAAAAAAAGGTCGTTTCATTTTATGAAACAACCTTTACAATATTGTAAAAGAAATTTATTAAGCTACAGCTGCTGCTTTTTTCTTAGCAAGTTTGCTTTTTAAATTAGCTGCTTTGTTTTTATGAATAACACCACGCTTAGCTAATTTGTCAATCATAGATTCAACACTTGGTAATTTAGTAGCATATTCGCCACCTTCCAAAGTTTTTAAATCTCGAATAGCATTACGTGTAGTTTTACCATAATATCTATTTCTATCTCTACGCTTTAATGCCTGACGTGCGTCTTTTTTGGTCGCTTTATGATTTGCCATCTCTAAATGTTTTTTTTCGGACGGCAAAAGTAAGGATATGATATTAATATGCAATAAAAAAAATTGAATCTTTTTTTGAACTCGTGAAATCGTTGCCAATGATTCTAACTTAAATGAACAATTTTTAAGCACAAACTTTAAACTTGCAACTATTATATTTGCCCACAATTAATAAAAGTAGCTAACCTATTGCAAGCAATGAAAGATTTTTCCTACATCACCAATCAACATCCAAGTTATATAGAAAGTTTGTACCAGGAATTTGTTAAAAATCCTGATGCTACAGATCCTGATTTAAGAAAGTTTTTTGAAGGTTTTGACTTTGCCGTTGCTAATAATACATCACCTGTAAATGGCTCTACAGCAGCTGCTAAACCTACAGCTTCAAATATTGATTGGACAAAAGAAATTAATGTTTATAGGCTTATTTCCAAATACAGGGCTAAAGGGCATTTGATTGCAAAAACAAATCCAATTAGAGAAAGAAAAGATAGAGGTGTCAATCTAGAATTATCAAACTTTGGTTTATCTGATGCTGATTTAAAGTCCAGTTTTTGTGCTGGAAATTTTCTGGGATTAGGAGAAACTACTTTAGAAAACATAGTTAATCATCTTAAAAAAACATACACCAATCATATTGGTGTTGAATACACTTATATAGTTAATCAAAATAAAATTGATTGGTTAAACAAAGAAATTGAGCATAATTTTTTTAACCCAATTGCACTAACACAAAAAAAGAGAATACTTGAAAAGTTGAATCAGGGTGTGATGTTTGAAAAATTTCTACATACAAAATATATAGGTCAAAAAAGATTTTCATTGGAAGGTGGAGAGTCTACTATTGCTGCATTAGATGCAATTATAAATACTGCTGCTAATAAAAATGTTCAAGAAGTTGTGATAGGAATGGCACATCGTGGTCGTTTAAATATTCTTGCCAACATAATGGGCAAAACTTACGAGCAAATCTTCAGCGAGTTTGAAGGAACAGCCAAAGTTGATCAAACAATGGGCAGTGGAGATGTAAAATATCATATGGGATATGGTAGTGAAGTTACTACTGCAGATGGAAAATCTATCCATTTAAAATTAATGCCAAATCCTTCACATCTTGAAGCTGTAGATCCGGTGGTTGTTGGATTTGCACGCAGTAAGGCTGATGTTTTATACAAATCAGAGTTTGATAAAATACTTCCAATTCTAATACATGGAGATGCCTCTGTTGCTGGTCAAGGTATTGTTTACGAAGTATTACAAATGTCTAAGCTGCATGGCTATTACACAGGTGGAACAGTACATTTTGTTATCAACAATCAAATAGGATTTACAACAGACTTTAGTGATGCTAGAAGTGCAGATTATTGCACCTCAATTGCTGCAATGGTTCAAGCTCCTGTGTTGCACGTTAATGGAGACGATGCAGAGGCTGTTGTTAAAGCTGCTGAAATTGCGACTAGATATCGTCAGGAGTTCAATAGCGATATATTCATTGATATGGTTTGTTATCGTCGTCATGGGCATAATGAAGGAGATGATCCTAAATACACTCAACCAACATTATATGCATTAATTGATAAGCACCAAAACCCAAGAGAAGTATATACAAACTATTTAATCGAAAACGGTGAGCCTGATGCAAGAGATTTGGCGAAATCAATGGAGAAAAAATTTTGGGAAGATTTGCAGGAGAGACTAGATGAAGTAAAGCAAAACCCTTTACCTTACACATATCAGCAGCCTGAACTTGCTTGGAAAAGTTTGCGTAAAGCAACTGCTGAAGACTTTGATGCATCGCCAGCAACAGCAATTTCTGAAGAAGAAATTAGAAGTTTGTTTGATGCTATAATGAAGTGGCCAGAGAAATTTACCCCACTAAAAAAGGTTGAGAAATTATTACAGGAGAAAATTAAACTTTTAACAACAGAAAGCAAATTAGATTGGGCTACAGGTGAGTTGCTTGCTTATGCAAGTATTGTTGCTAGTGGCAAAATTGTTAGAATGAGTGGACAAGATGTTGGTAGAGGAACTTTTAGCCATAGACACGCTGTTCTTCGTGATGAAAATACAGATGAATACTATAATCGTTTAGATCATTTGAAAGAAGGACAAGAAAGATTTAGAATTTATAATTCTTTGTTAAGTGAATATGGAGTTCTAGGATTTGAATATGGCTATGCAATGGCAAATCCTGATGCTCTAGTTATTTGGGAAGCACAATTTGGGGATTTTTGTAATGGTGCACAAACAATGATAGACCAGTTTATCAGTTCTGGTGAACAAAAATGGAATAGAATGAATGGTGTAACAATGTTATTGCCTCATGGTTACGAAGGCCAAGGTCCAGAACATAGCAGTGCTAGATTAGAAAGATTTTTGCAACAATGTGCTGAGTTGAATATGGTTGTTTCCAATATTACAACTGCTGCGAATTTATTCCACGCTTTACGCAGACAAATTACATGGCAATTTAGAAAGCCAATGATTAATTTTTCTCCAAAAGCAAATTTAAGATATGCTGGAAGCTATAGCCACATTGATGAATTTACAAATGGTGGATTTAAAGAAACAATTGATGATACATTTATAACAGATGCAGCTGCTGTAAAAAAAGTATTATTCTGTACTGGTAAAATTTATTTTGAATTAGCTGAAAAGCAAGCAAAAGAAAATAGACAAGATATAGCTATCGTAAGGGTTGAGCAGTTGTATCCACTTCCACAAAAACAATTAGATGCTCTATATAAAAAATATAAAAGTGCTATTTGGTTTTGGGTACAAGAAGAGCCATTAAATATGGGTGCAGCATCATTCTTAAAAATGAATGTGAAAGGAATAAATTTTGGTGTAATTAGCCGCAATGCAAGTGCATCAACAGCTACAGGCTATGCAAAAGTGCATAAAGTAGAACAAGAAGAAATAATTAATACAGCATTTGGGATTTAGTTTTCGAATTTTAACAATAGAATTAAATAATTTATGATAGATATTAAAGTGCCAACAGTAGGTGAGTCAATTAGTGAAGTTACTTTACTTAAATGGACAAGACAAAATGGACAATATGTAGAACGTGATGAAGTTATTGCAGAACTTGAAAGTGAAAAAGCAACTTTTGAAGTGAATGCAGAGAAAGCTGGAGTCTTAAAAACATTAGCTAATGCTGGTGATACAATTTTAATTGGAAGTATTTTGGCTCAAATAGATGAAACTGCTCCAAAGCCAGAAAAACCTGCTGAAGCACCAAAAACTGAAGCACCAAAAGAAGAGAAAAAAGTAGAAGCAACATTTTCAACACAAGCAACAGTTGATGTAAAAGCAACACCTGTAGCATCAGCAATTATAACAGATAAAAAAGTAGATGTTAAGTCTATTGAGCCAACGGGTTTTGGTGGTAAAATATTAAAGAATGATGTTTTAGATGCACTTGCGAACCCAGGGAAAAAAGCTTTTGCTGGAGTTGAATTGAACAGCAGAAATACACGCAAAGAAAAGATGAGTAATTTGCGTAAAACCATTAGTCGTCGCTTGGTTGAAGCAAAAAATACTACAGCAATGTTGACCACTTTTAATGAAGTGGATATGGGTGCAATAATGGAAATTCGTGCAAAGCATAAAGATAAATTCAAAGAAGCTCACGGCGTAAATCTAGGGTTTATGAGTTTCTTTGGAAAAGCTTGTGCTATTGCGTTAACAGAATGGCCAACTGTAAATGCTTACATTGAAGGCGATGAATTGGTTTATCACGATTATGCAGATATCAGCATAGCCGTTTCTACACCACGTGGATTAACTGTACCAGTAATGCGTAATGTGGAAAGTATGAGTATGGCTGATGTAGAGAAGTCTGTGGCTACATTGGCAGCAAAAGCAAGAGACAGCAAACTAACAGCTGAAGATTTAACAGGAGGTACATTTACCATTACAAATGGAGGTGTTTTTGGTAGTTTATTAAGTACGCCAATAATAAATATTCCTCAAAGTGCTATACTAGGAATGCATAAAATCCAGGACAGACCAATGGCAATCAATGGTAAAGTAGAGATTAGACCAATGATGTATTTAGCTTTAAGCTACGACCATAGAATTATTGATGGAAGGGAGAGCGTTAGCTTCCTTGTAAGGATTAAAGAACTACTGGAAAATCCATCTTTACTATTATTTGGTAAGGATCCTGTGAAAGCATTACTCGAATTGTAATCTATTCAAATTTAAATTATATTTTGAGGTCAAATTAGCTTGACTTTAGTAGTTTATGAAAAAAATATTTTTTTTATTAGCATTGTTGGTTGCATCGGCATCATTTGCCACAAACTACTATGTAAGTTCAGAATATGGAAAAGCAAGTAACGATGGGCTATCAACCTTAACTGCAAAAAATGATATACAAGAAACTGGTCTATTAACTAAGCCAGGTGATACTGTTTTTGTAATGAACGGTGTTTATACAAAATCTAATTACAATGACAATATCGTAAATATTTACAATTCGGGTACCCCAAATAATTGGATTGTTTACACTAATTATCCCAACCACAGTCCAATTATTAAATCACAAAATATTTCTGCTATCGAAATACAAGGGGCTGATTATATTGAAATTAGTGGTTTTGAAGTTATAGGAAATGCTGATTCAATTTCACTTTCTTATGCAATTTCTCAACAAAATATCATTAACAATCCTCTAACAAGAGGTTATGGCATTGGGTGTAGAAGACAAAGTAGTAACCCATTAAATTATAGCCATCATATTACAATTAAAAACTGTAAAGTATATAAATGTCCTGGATGTGGGATATACTCTAGTAGAGGTGATTATATAAAAATTCAAAATAATATTGTCGCATATTGTAGCTGGTATTCTCCACTTTCTAATAGTGGCATAGCCTTGTACCAACAGTGGAATTCTGATTCATCTAAGGAGATTAAAAATTTTATTGTTGGTAACATTTGTTATGGAAACAAAAACGATATTCCATTTTATACTTTAGGTACAATTGTAGATGGCAATGGCATTATTATAGATGATTTCCGAAATACACAAAACGGCTCTACACTAGGAAAATACTTAGGAAAGACTTATGTTGGTAACAATTTAGTTTATAACAATGGTGGCAGGGGAATTCAATGTTTTTTATCTGATAATGTTA
>JBMLRA010000105.1:0-11276 GCA_049241265.1 Chitinophagaceae bacterium | reverse complement strand
GATTTTTAATTCCTTCCTTTTTTGAAAATCAAAATCATTTTACCTAAAATTATATTCAGCACCCCAGCCTCTAATCCAGATATAAATAATAATTGCAGTAGCAATAGCAAATAGCAACAGCCTAACAAAGCGGTTAAACTTTTTCATAGAATTGAATATTGGGTTATTGGATAATCAAAAATAGGTGCTAGTATTTGCAATACTAGCAATAGTGTATAAGTGGTTAAGCCTATTATTTTTTTACTTTTTCTTCCACAAACAACAGTAACAATTGCAGTAGCAATACTATTTTTTATACCTACTCTATATGAGTTTTCGGCTATCCTGTTTTGTTTTAATCCAGATTTGGTGAACTATAAACTTGTAAATTCAATAATATCAAACAATCCTCAAACAATTATTGAAGAGGTGATTTTAAACGATAAGGAGAGAACATTTTTGAAATATTGTTGTACCGAATTAGGGTATAAACAGATTGCTGAATTAATGTGTGTAAGTTTTAAAACTGTAGAGAATTATCGTGAACAATTAGGCACTAAATTAAATATACATTCTCGAGTGGGGCTGGCTATGTATGCAGTTAAAAACGGTCTTATTTAGTTAGTTTGCTGCACCCTTCATTTAATTCCTTTGAAAATACAACTAATACAAAAAACGCATCTTAAATAACTATTTCGATTGTTTAATTGTTTAATATTACAATTGAATATGAGATTATTTTTTGTTTACATATTTTGCATTCAAACATTTTTTGCAGTATCGCAGCAAAAAAAACATTTTGCTGATAATAGCAAGATAACTAGTTTCTCATTTATGATGTTACATGGTGGTACTGTTATCATTAAAGCTCAGCTTGATAATTTTGAAGATACGTTAAACTTTGTGCTTGATACTGGAAGTGGAGGGATCTCTTTAGATTCTTCAACAGTTGATTATTTACAAATAGAACGAACGAAAACTGATAGAAGTATTAGAGGAATTGCTGGAATGAAAACTGTGGATTTTGTGTATAAACACTCTCTTAAGTTAAAAGGGCTAACTGTTGATAGTCTTGATTTTCACGTTAATAATTATGATATTCTAACTAGTGCTTATGGAATTAAAATAGATGGTATTATAGGGTATAGTTTTTTTCGTAGATATATTGTAAAGTTGAATTACGATAACTATACAATAGAGATATTTAAACCAAGCAATATAAAATATCCAGCTAATGGTTATGTGCTGCATCCAAATTTTACATTATTACCAGTTATATCTACAAAAATTACCGATAACCAACAGTCTAACGGGAATTTTATTTTTGATACTGGAGCGGGTTTAAATATTTTGTTGAGTGATGAATATGTTGAGGATAGCAGTATAGTGAGCAAAAAAAGAAAGCAATTTGTAACGCAAGCCGAGGGATTAGGTGGTAAAAAAATAATGAATACTACAGTTGTAAAAAAAATTGCAATTGGACCGTATAAATTTAGATGGGTGCCAGTTTATATATTTAGAGATGATTATAACGTAACAGGTTATCCTAAAATGGGTGGTGTTATTGGAAATGATATTTTAAGGCGTTTTAACTTAATAATTAATTACCCTAATAAGGAAATTTTTATTAAGCCTAATAGCCATTTTTTTGATGATTTTGACTACTCTTATACTGGTTTATCATTGTATCAAATCGATGGCGTTGTTAGAGTTCAAAATATTGTTGAAAATAGCCCTGCAGCAAAAGCGGGGTTTCAAGAAGATGATATTGTTTTTGCTGTTGATAATAATTTCACCCAAAATATACAGGCTTACAAACAAGCGTTGCAAAATGCAGGTAACACAATAAAAATTATTGTAAAAAGGGGTGTAGATATAGTTACACTAAGTTTGGATATACAACATTTGATGCACTAAATTGTTGAAGATTGGTTAATCAGTTTAACTTCTGCAATTGCACTAAAGGAATACAATTTTCCTGTACTGATTTCTAAACACTCGTATCGTTTTCGTCGTTTTAATCCTTTCTTAAATACTCGTCCTTTTTCGGTTTCAAATAAACTGCCAATTGGCAATTGTTCTATAATTGCGAATCCTTCTTTTTTAGATGTATTATAGTTTCGTAAAACTTTCAATAATTCTGTTTCTCCATTAGCTGTAGCAGCAGGATTGTTGACAGTTTTGTACAAAGCAGCACTAATATCGGCAGGAAAAATATTTTTTTGAAGAAATGCCACAAGCAACTTGCTATAGTTTTGTTTCCATTCTTTTCCGTGTGCATCTACACGATTGCTAAATTGCTCAAATGTAAGCAGGTGAGCTATTTCGTGCAGCAGTGTAATCAAAAATTCGTACTTATTTAAATTGCCATTAATGCTAATGCGATGATTTTGGCCAATAGCTGCGTGGCGATAATCTCCTAACACAGACTGTCTTTTACGGGTAACAGTTAAATGAACTTTATAATGATTGATATAATTAACTGCATCTTCAAAACTCCCTTCAGGCAAGTAGGCAGCTAATGCCTGCATTGGGTGCTCAGTTTTGCTCATTTTCTTTTTTCATTTTAGATGCAATTTTTACTTCTAAAAAAGTATAAATAATATATAATCCCATTCCACAAAAAACACCATAAGAATTGCGTTTTTCCTTTGCAATGGCAATGTAAATTAATACAGAAAAAGCTACTATCATTAGCTTAAGTAGCGATGCTGTCATCATACTTCTTACAATTGCATTTGGATTTTTAGAATCACTTGCTTTTTTGTGCAAAGCAATGCTAATGCAGTTTGCAAAAAACAAAATGCAGTTTGCACCAATGATTACACTGGTATTAATGTGCAGTTTTTGCAATTTTTCATTAAATACTATTGCTAGGCAATTAGCAATAATAAACACTACAAATAAGGGAGCTATTTTTTTTGTTAAAGATTTCTCTGTCATTATTTTTTATTTGAAGTGTCTTTAATAATTTTAATTAACAAGCCAATGATAGATACCAAAAGAAAGATTACAGTAAATATGGGAAAACGAAAATCATTTTTTTTATCTAACCAATTTCCTGCAAAATATGCTATCAATAATACAGTTATCATTTTAGTTGAAAATGATAAATAATCATTGCCTTTACTGGGTTTTAACATTTTATTTATTGTTCATTAACTATGCAAATAAACTTAAAGATTTGCTTAATGAATTATTTTAGAAGTAACTAATTTTCTACCCAAATAATAGAATTTTTGGTATCGAATTCGTTTTGTTCCCAAAGTTTATTATCGGGGTCTAATATCCAATTACCGTCAACTATAAATTTATACAAGTGCTTCCCTTTTGTGAGGTAAAGTTTAATTACCCATTCATTGCCTTCACGTTTCATTGCAAATCCTTTTTCTGACCAGCCATTAAAATCTCCTGCAATAAAAATTGTTTTTGCATTGTTATATCCTTTCAATCTAAAGGTGTAATTGGCATCTGTTATTATAAACGAACCTTGCTCATTATCTTTTAAAGGCCTTCCATTTGCATCATACAATTTGCCATCGATTTTATATTTGTATTCATAGTTTCCTTTTGCCAATGTGTAAGGTATTTGCCAACCATTTGCTGTTTTTTGCATTTGTAATTCATAGTCTCTCCAACCATTAAAGCTACCAAGTAAAAAAACATTTTTAGCATTTTGAAAGCCATCGATTTCAAATAATCTTGCTAATCCCATTCTTTTTACAGAGTTAAATTCTCCAAATTCATTTGCAAAAACATCTCTGTTATTAGGGTCTTTCATCCAGTTACCATCTACAACAAATCTATAAGTGTGCGTTCCATTGGTTAAATATACAGGTAGCGACCATCCTGTTTTTGTTTTAAACATTTTTAAATTAGATGGATGCCAATTATTAAAACTGCCACTAACCATTACCTTACGAGCATTTGTATATCCATTAAGTGTAAAGAGGGTATTTGTTTTATAGTAAACAGAATTGGTGTTTCCTTTTTCGTCATTTTCCTTTTGTTTATTATCCTCATCTAATATCCAACTACCATCAACAATAAATTTGTATAAATGCTTGCCCTCAGTAAGTTTTACATTTAAGAACCAACCATTATTAACTTTTTTCATTGCTAATGAATTGGCTTGCCAATTAGTAAAACTGCCAGCCAGTTTCACTTCTTTGGCATGATTGTAATTGTGTAACAAAAATGCTACAGACGAGTCGGTAGTTTCAAAATCGCTTTTGGTTTTAAAAGTATTAACACCATATACAGAACTATTTATTGGTGCTTGATTAATTGGAGTAAAAATGCTCTCAGCTAGTCTTGCTATATCAAATGGATTCTCAATATCTTCAACTGCAAATAAAGGCTTACTAATGATGCACTGTTTGGCATTGTTTTGTTCAATTTTCCACCCTTTTTTTAAAATAGAATCAACAAAATTTTTCCTAATAAAATGGTTTAGCATTAAATCTTCTAAGCCATATTGCTTAATAAATTCATCAATATTCTTTTCTGTTAATTTCTTACTTAATTTGATGTTCATTTTTCCATCGTTAATGTAGTAAGACTTTGTTGAATTTGTTGTGGGCTGTGCAATAGTATTGCTGAATGTGTATAACAAAGCAACACAGCACAAAATGAGCTGTTTTATATTTTTTAATATGTTGCTTTTTATTTCCATATATACATTTGGCGTGTTACAAAGTTAAACCCAATTTTTTGTAGTGAAAGAAAATCAAATCCTAAAATGCCGTCAACACAACCTGTGTATGAAAAGCATGTCTTTTCTAAATTAGTTACGATGAAGGGTAATGATTCTACCTTTTTAGTACCAATTTTAAAGTCCTTAATTTCACCTTTTAAAGCTTCTATTTTTTTGTTGCCAACGCCAGTAAGCAATACACGACCAGTAATGGCTAAGTTGTTTAAAACACTGTTTGGTAAACGGCTATCAAGCACATTAGTTTCAGCAGCACAATCAATAATTAATTTCATTTTTTTTATGCCAAATGCTGTTGTAACTATTATTCTGTTATCAGTTACATCAAATGGTATAGCGTTGTATTTAGTAGTATCTGACAGCATTTTGTGGCGATAACTTTTTGCCTCTTTTTTAGCAATAATATGAAAGTGTATTAAACTATTTTCAAAGTCAATAATCATCTCGCAATCTTCTATAAAAGACATTCCAATAAGTCCTAAAATTTTTACTCCTTTAGTGTTTTCTATATGCCCTAGATTAATTAAATCTGCCTTGGTGTTAAATAGATTTAATGTGCCAAAATTAAACTCGTAAATGCTGGTATGTTCAACATTTGCAACTGCCCCTGTAATCCCTTTATTATCATCCTCAACTTCACTAGTTCTAGGATAATCACGAAAATAAGTGATGTTTAAAACCAAACCAGGACAGCCAGTATCTAAAACGAAATTGCCTTCAATGCTATCAACTTTTGCTTTTAATAAAATCAAATTTCCTGCTCGGCTAAACGGCATTGTGAATGATGATGAATCGTTTTCTGCACGTTCAATCTTATAAAACTGAATATTGTGTTTTAAAATTGGGTGATTGAGTATTTTACCCCCACTATTTGCCATACAAGCAATTGCAAATAGTAAGAATGTAAAAAGAAGTTCTATATGTTTCTTAAAGCAGATAATTAAATATTTATTTGGCTAAAATAGCATCAATAAATAGTACCAGATATTTATTACACTAAAAGTTAATTTTATGTTTAAACGGAAAAATTAAGTACAAAAATATTTAGGACTTCTCTTCCCACACTTCTGTCAATGTCACTAGAACCTCAACAGCTTTTTCCATATCGCTAACCCCAACCCATTCGTGCTTGCTATGTATAGCCTGCATTCCAGTAAAAACATTAGGACAAGGCAAGCCCATAAAACTCAATCGGCTTCCATCAGTTCCACCACGAATTGGTTCTTTAACAACAGTTAATCCTACACGCTCATAAGCTTCAATGGCATTGGCTGCAACCTGAGGATGTTTATCAAGAATTTCCTTCATATTCCTATATTGTTCTTTAACAATAAACTCCATTGTTGCTTTTGGGTAATTGGCTACAACACTTTCTGCTATTGCCTTTAAACGATTTTCATATTCAGCCAATTTACTTGTTTCAAAACTTCTAACAATAAATTCAATACTGGCTTTTTCTGCCAACCCTTCAATTCTTACAGGATGCACAAAACCCTCACGCTTATCAGTTGTTTCTGGGCTCCATTCATTTTTTGGCAAAGCAGCAGCAATTTCACCTACAATTTTTATGGCATTTACCATTACATCTTTTGCATAACCTGGATGTGAGATAACGCCATTAATATTAATGGTTACACCATCTGCACTAAAAGTTTCATCTTCAAAAGTGGCAAGTTCACCACCATCCAAAGTATAACCAAAATTAGCTCCAAGTTTTTGCAAATCAACCTTGGCAGTTCCCATACCAATTTCTTCATCAGGTGTAAAAAGTATCTTTATAGTGCCGTGTTTTACTTGTGGATTTTGAATTAAATAATTTGCCATATCCATAATAATAGCAACCCCACTTTTATCATCTGCACCTAGCAATGTATTACCACTGGCAGTGATAATATCTTTTCCAATATGTGTTTTTAAATATGGATATTTTGTAATAGAAATTATTTGCGTAGCATCATCTGGTAAAACAATATCATTTCCATTGTAAGCCTTATGCAATATGGGTTTTACGTTAGTGCCACTACAATCAGGAGCAGTATCTACATGGCTACAAAAACAAATTACTGGAACTTGCTTTTCTGTGTTTGATGGAATAGTTGCATATACATATCCAAATTCATCACTATGTGCATCTTTCAATCCAATTTCTAATAATTCTTTAGCCAATAAAACTGATAAATCTTTTTGTTTTTCTGTAGAAGGATGTGCTGTGCTTTGAGGATTGCTTTGTGTATCAATTTGCACGTAACGCAAAAATCTCTCAGTAACTGTATGATGATAATTTGAAAGCATATTATTATTTTAAGAAGCAAATAAACAAATTGTTTGTTCAAACTAACTAATAACATTCTATTTTTGAAGTAACAATTACAGTAATGAGCAATACAATTATATCAGTAAAAAATCTTACCAAAAAGTATGGCGATTTTGAAGCTGTTAAAGACATCAGTTTTGAAGTATTTGAAGGTGAAATCTTTGGCCTGCTTGGCCCAAATGGTGCAGGAAAATCAACTACGCTAGAAATAATTGAAACGCTTAGAAAAAAAACTAGTGGCGATATTATTGTTGCTGGATTTAATCTTGATAAAGATGCAACTGAAATTAAAAAAATAATTGGTGTGCAGCTGCAATCAAGTGGTTTTTATCCTGGCTTGAATCTAGTGGAATTAATTAATCTTTTTTGTGGATTATATAACGAAGAAGTAAATGCTTTAGAGTTACTTGATAAAGTAAATCTTAGAGACAAAGCAAAAGCAAAAGTTAAGGAATTAAGTGGCGGGCAAAAACAACGGTTTTCAATAGCCACAACACTTATCAATAAACCCAAAATTATTTTTTTAGATGAACCTACAACTGGGCTTGATCCACAAGCTAGGCGTAACCTTTGGGATTTAATTCAAGACATTAGAAAAACAGGTACTACCATTATACTAACCACACATTATATGGACGAAGCAGAATTGCTTTGTGATAGAGTTGCTATTATTGATGCTGGAAAAATAATTGCTATAGAAACGCCCGATAATTTAATTGATAACCTTGTTGCATCTGGATTTGAACGTCCTAAGGAAGTAAAAAAAGCCAATCTTGAAGATGTGTTTATAAACTTAACAGGTCACGCAATTAGAGAAGATTGATTTTTAAATTTTATGAAATTTAACATACCAGAACTAACCGAAAGATTTCTATTGCTTGCTAATGCTGAAAATGCAAAAGGTGCTGAAGCCTATATGAAAAACCAGTTCAAGTTTTTTGGCATTTATACCACTGAAAGAAGAAAAATAAGCAACGATTATATAAAAGAAATTGGCATATTAACACCAATTGAATTAGACAAAACCGTTAGGGCTTTATGGAAACTACCCAATAGAGAGTTTCAATATGTAGCAATGGAATTAATGGCTTTTCATAAAAAGCATTGGACAGAAAATATTATTGAACTAACAGAATTTTGCCTCATTAATAAAAGTTGGTGGGATAGTGTTGATGGCATTGCATCACTCATTTTAAGTGATTATTTTAAACTATTTCCACACCAAATAAAACCTATTACAAGTAAGTGGAACAAAAGCAGTAATATGTGGCTACAACGCAGTAGCATTATGTTTCAGAAGAGTTATAAAAAACAGACTGATACAATATTACTGAGCAAGTACATTTTGAACTGTAATCACAGCAAAGAATTTTTTATACAAAAAGCTATTGGCTGGGCATTAAGAGAATATAGCAAAACAAACCCTGCTTGGGTATCAGATTTTGTTGCAAACAATGAACTAGCTCCATTAAGCAAAAGAGAAGCTACAAGAATAATCAACAAGGCAAATAGCCTGTAAATAAAATCCCCTTATCTTCATTACTTTATTTAACTAACACTTGTATATGAATATTAAATTTCGTTTAACTGTACTCAGTTTTTTTCAATTTTTTGTGTGGGGTGCTTGGCTTATTACTATTGCCAATTACTGGTTTGGTACAAAAGGTTGGTCAGATATTGGTAAAATATTTTCCACTCTAGCACTTTCATCAATTATAATGCCCGCAGTTGCAGGGATAATTGTAGATAAATGGTTAAATGCAGAAAAGCTATATGGCATATTGCATATTATCTACGGAGCAATCTTATTATATTTTCCAAAGGTTGATAATCCAGACACTTTTTTTTGGGTAATGTTTGCTGCAATGCTTTGCTATATGCCAACAATCTCTTTATCTAATTCTATTTCCTATACCATTTTAAAAAATAATAATTACGATGTTGTAAAAGTTTATCCACCAATTAGGGTTTGGGGTACCATTGGATTTATTGTAGCAATGTGGATTACAAATCTTACTGGCAACAAAGCTTCTGCAAATCAATTTGTAATTGCTGGTGTAGCAGCTATTTTATTTGGGCTATATTCATTTTCGCTACCCAAATGTCCACCACAAAATAGCAATGCCAACGCCACACTTGGCGAACAACTAGGGCTTAAAGCTTTTGCATTGTTCAAAAACTCTAAAATGTTATTGTTCTTTTTGTTTTCAATGTGTTTGGGTGCTGCTTTACAATTGACCAATATGTATGGCGATGTTTTCTTATCAGAATTTAGTAGTATGCCACAATATTCAGATTCGTTTGTTGTAAAATATTCAACAATTATTATGTCTATTTCTCAAATCTCTGAAACCGTTTTTATTGTTACCATCCCATTCTTTTTAAGAAAATTTGGAATTAAAAATGTTATGCTTTTTTCAATGATAGCTTGGGTTTTACGCTTTGCTTTATTTGGCTTTGGCAACCCAGCTGATGGTTTGTGGATGATAATTTTATCTTGTATTGTTTATGGAATGGCATTTGATTTTTTCAATATTTCGGGTTCTTTATTTGTAGAAACTACAACAGATAAAAGTATTCGTGGCAGCTCTCAAGGTTTGTTTATGATGATGACAAATGGTATTGGTGCTTTTTTGGGTAGCATTTGTAGCGATGTTGTTGTTAATGCCAACACTACCAACAAAGTTCATAATTGGCAAAATATATGGCTCGTATTTGCAGCTTATGCTCTTGTTGTGGCTGTTTTATTTGTGATTTTGTTTAAGCATAAACACAACGAAAAAGATATTGAAGCATTATCACATTAACTCTAAAATAAGTTTTGAATAGCTTTAAACACTCTTATGAAAAAGATATTTTTCTTTCTTGGTATAGTTTCATTGCAAACTTTAATTGCACAAGCACAACCCAAAAATTATAGCAGCACAGTAGATGCTATACATTCAAAAGTAATTGAGTGGCGTAGAGACTTTCATCAAAACCCTGAACTATCAAACCGAGAGTTTAAAACACAAGAAAAAGTTTTTAACCATTTGCAAAGCCTTGGTTTAGAAGTAAGAAAAATAGCAAAGACCGGTGTTGTAGGGATTTTGAAAACAAACAAACCTGGCCCTACTATTGCTTTGCGTGCAGATATGGATGCACTACCAGTTGAAGAAAGAAATAACCTAAGTTTTAAATCAACTGTTAAAACCAGCTACAACGATGCAACAGTTGGTGTGATGCACGCTTGTGGTCATGATGCACACACAGCAATGTTATTAGGAGCTGCAACTGTTTTAAGTAAGTTAAAAAACGAGTTAAGTGGTACTGTTGTTTTTTTATTTCAGCCAGCCGAAGAAGGTGCTCCAAATGGTGAAGAGGGTGGAGCAAAATTGATGATAAAAGAAGGATGTTTAGAGAATCCAAAACCAGATGCCATTTTTGGAATTCATATCGAAAGCTTTGGAGACAACGGAAAAATATATTACAAATCAGGGGCATTTATGGCAAGTGCTGATTTGTTTACTATAAAAGTGAAAGGCAAGCAAAGCCACGGTGCATCGCCTTGGGAAGGTGTTGACCCAATTGTTACATCTGCACAAATTATTAATGCCTTGCAAACCATTGTTAGTAGGCAAACAGATATAACCAAAGCTCCTGTTGTAATTACTGTGGGTAAAATAAATAGTGGTGTTCGTTTCAATATTGTGCCAGAAGAAGCAATGCTTGAAGGAACTATTAGAACATTGGATACAAAAATGAGATTGGATGTTATTGAAAAAATAAAAAAGGTTGCTAGCAATATTGCTGCTGCAAACGGAGCTACTATTGAATTTAATGTAGATAATAAAACAGCAGTAACTTACAATACGCCTCAACTTGTAGAAAAAATGCTACCAAGTCTGCAAGTAGCAGCTGGTGGAAAAGAAAATGTTTTGCCTTGGACTTGGGTTACTGGCGGAGAAGATTTTTCTTTTTATGGAGAAAATATTCCTGCATTTTTTTTCTACCTAGGAGCCCGAAATGAAAAACTAAAACTTGAAGAAGCACCTAGCCATCACACACCAGATTTTTACATTGAAGACAATAAATTAGATGTAGGTGTTAAAGCCTTTTGTCAACTAGTTTTTGATTATGGAAAAGTAAAATAATAAACTATCCAGCCCAACCTTCTCTATCCAAACTTCTGTAGTGAATTGCCTCAGCAAGATGCTCAGGTCTTATATTTTCAGATGCAGTTAAATCAGCAATAGTTCTGCTTACTTTTAAAATTCTATCATAAGCTCT
>JBMLRA010000104.1:0-1563 GCA_049241265.1 Chitinophagaceae bacterium | reverse complement strand
TATTTTTTGATGGCACCAATGATGGAATGCTATTTTCAGGAACCGACTATTTAACCTCTAATGGGTTTTCTGTAAACTTGGTAGCTGGTAGTAACGCTTCTAGTAATGGTGGCAGAAGAGCAGTTCAAGGTTCTAGTGTTGGAAATAATTGGTTGGTGGGTCCATATACTAATGCACACACTTGGTTTGCAGGCGGTTTTAATCACTTACAAGCTTTGCCTTGGTCAACCACCCAAGTAGAACGTTTTACAATTATACAGCCAACTAGTAATCCTAATACTTCTTTTAGAAATGGCAGTTCTATAACAACTGATAACAATAAATCCACAAGACCAGGCACTTTAAATCTTGGAGCATCTGGTGGATTTGCAGAACCATTAGATGGCTTTATCAGTGAGGTTGTAAGCTATGCAACAGAGTTAAATACAACCGATATTCAAAGTATGGAAACTTCACAAGCTACTTATTACACCCCTTGCACTCCAACTGCATCCACCTTTACAGTAGCCGCTTGTGGCAGTTACAATTGGGCAGCAAAAGGCAATAAACAATACACAGCAAGTAATACTACAGATACCATAATGCTTAAAAATGCAGCAGGTTGTGATAGTATTGTAACGCTTAATTTAACCATAAATGTAGGCCCAGCCATAAATAGCATTACACCAGTTAGTGTATGTGTAGGCTCACCTATAACTATAAATGTAGATAGTACTGCCACCCAAGTGCAATGGCAATTAAATGGCAGCACGGTAAGCACCAATAATAGCTTAACTGCAAACCCAGCAACTACTACCACTGTTGCAGGTACTGGAATAGCAGGTAGCAATGCCAATCAATTAAATACTCCATTTGGCGTAGCAATAGATTCTGCAGGTAATATTTATGTGGCAGACCGAAGTAACCATCGCATACAAAAATGGGCAGTTGGGGCAACATTAGGTACAACTGTTGCAGGGGGGTTTGGTCAAGGTATCAATGCCAATCAATTAAATAATCCAAATGACGTAGCTATAGATGCAGCAGGCAATATATATGTGGCAGACTATTCAAACCATCGCATACAAAAATGGGCAGTTGGGGCAAATGTTGGAACAACTGTTGCAGGGGGTAATGGTCTAGGTAACAATGCCAATCAATTATATAGGCCAAATGGCGTAGCAGTAGATTCAGCAGGCAATATATTATATGTGGCAGACTATTCAAACCATCGCATACAAAAATGGGCAGTTGGGGCAACAACAGGCACAACAGTTGCAGGTACTACTGGAATAGAAGGTAGTGCAGACAATCGATTATGGAATCCATCAGGTGTAGCTATAGATTCTTCAGGCAATATATATGTGGCAGACTATGTAAACCATCGCATACAAAAATGGGCAGTTGGGGCAACAACAGGTACAACTGTTGCAGGTAATGGAATATCAGGTAATGCAGCCAATCAATTAAATTTACCAGCTGGCGTATTTGTAGATGCAGTAGGGAATATATATGTTGCAGACAAAGGTAACCATCGCATACAAAAATGGGCAGTTGGGGCAACAACAGGCACAACAGTTGCAG
>JBMLRA010000103.1:0-7753 GCA_049241265.1 Chitinophagaceae bacterium | reverse complement strand
TATGACAACAGATTTTTCTTGGCTTTCACGCACTGAATTATTAATAGGAAAAGATAAACTGCACAAACTAGCTAATAGCCACGTAATGGTGGTGGGGCTTGGTGGAGTGGGCAGTTTTGCAGCAGAATTTATTGCACGTAGTGGTGTAGGCAAAATGACAATAATTGATGGAGATGTTGTTGACCCAACCAATAGAAACAGGCAATTGCCAGCATTATCAACCAATCATGGTGTTTCAAAAGCTGAAATTATGGCCGAACGTTTAAAAGCTATCAATCCTGAACTAGAGTTGGTTGTGGTGAAACAATTTGTAAATCCCGAAATGGTGCAGCAGCAATTAGACACAAATCCCGATTATATTATTGATGCAATAGACAGCATTACTCCCAAAATAACTTTTATTTCATTGGCTTACAATAAAGGAATACCAATGGTTTGTAGTATGGGTGCAGGTGCCAAACTAGATCCTACACAACTTAAGGTGGTTGATATTTCTAAAACATATAATTGCCCCTTTGCACAGCAAATAAGAAAGAATTTAAAATCTAAGTTTAATATTAGAAAAGGATTGAAAGTTGTTTTTTCACCAGAATTGCCTATTAAAGAAAGCTTAATGCTAACTGATGGTAGAAATTACAAAAAATCAGCTTATGGAACTATCTCTTATTTGCCAGCAGTTTTTGGGGCTGTAACAGCTAGTGTAGTAATTAGAGATTTAATGAAATAAAATTAAAACTTGAAAAAATTACGATATTGAAAACTTTATTTATCTCTATTGCGTAAGTGTTATGGATTGATATATTTTAGCTACCTCAAACATTGACAAACATTAACAACGATAATATCATTGTTTCTATTGCTGACCTAAAAGCAAAAGATAAAAAAGCTTTTGAAAATTTGTACGACAAATATTCGGGTGCTTTATTCAATATTATATTAAGAATTGTAAACTCAAATGAAGTAGCTGAAGATGTATTGCAAGAAAGTTTTTTAAAAATTTGGAAAAATATTGATAGCTACGACGATGGAAAAGCAACCATTTTTACTTGGATGATGAATGTGTGCAGAAATACTGCATTAGATAGTTTAAGAAAAACAAATGCAAGACCATCTATTAAAACAGATACCGATAATCCAGTAGTATCAAACTTGCAAACAACGCAGATGAATACAGATAGTATTGGTTTAAAAAACTCACTAAAATATTTAACTCCAGAGCAAAACGTGGTTATTCAGGCTGTTTATTTTAATGGCTTAACACAAGAAGAAGCTTCAAAGGCATTAGACATACCTTTGGGCACAGTGAAAACAAGAATTAGAAACGGGTTGATAACTTTGAAAAATGTGTTTAAAAATTAGATGAATATAAATGATTACATATCATCAGGTATTCTAGAACAGTATGTTTTAGGCGACATCTCACCTCAAGAGAAAAAAGAGGTGGAGTGTATGAGCCATATTTATCCTGAAATAAAAGAGGAACTAGTAAAAGTACAACTTGCTATTGAAGGATTGGCAATGGAAAACGCTGTTACCGTGCCATCTCATTTAAAGAAAAATATATTTGACCAAATAGAAAAAGAAACTACAATAGAAGTTAAACAAACCAGCAAATTGGTTAATCTTAACACATCTACTGCTGTTAATGAGACTAACGTAGTTTCTATAAAAAAATATTTGGTAGCTGCATCAATTTCATTAGCTGTTGGTGCAACAAGTGTGTATGTTATTCTTCAAAATAGTTTCAACCAAAAAGAATTAGCTCTTAATAAAAAAGTTGACGAAATAGCAAAAGATAATGAAGATGTAAAAAATAAACTTGCCATTTTATCTGTTGAAAATAATAAAACATTTGTTTTACAAGGCAATGCTAAAGCTCCAGGTAAAACAATGGTTGTGTTGTGGAATAATAAAACAGGTAATGTTTATGTAAATAATGTTCAACTACCACAAGCACCTATAGATAAGCAATATCAGTTATGGGCATTGAAAGATGGAAAACCAATAGATTTAGGAGTTTTTAATGCAGATGGATCTATACAAAATATGAAGTCTGTAGCAGGTGCTCAAGCTTTTGCAGTAACACTTGAAGTAAAAGGTGGCAGCCCTACACCACATTTAGAAGAACTATACGCTATTACAAATATTTAGAAACTAATCCTCATTTAATATCTAATGAAAAGCCTATAGTTGTGCCAACATTGGGTGTACTACGCACATGAATGGTTTTGTTATGAGCCTCAATAATATGTTTGCAAATGGCTAATCCTAAACCACTACCACCCACATTTCTACTTCTTCCTTTATCGGTTCTGTAAAATCGTTCAAAAATTCTTTGTAAATGTTCTTCGGCAATTCCTATTCCATCATCACTAATTTCCACAAGCACATTTTTGTCATCGGTTTTGTAAATTCCAGCAATTATATTACCATTTTGTTTGCCATATTTACTAGCGTTCACTACCAAATTATTTAGTACCTGCCTAATTTTTTCTTTATCTGCATAAACAGTTATGGGCTGCTCGCATCCTTTTTTTATTTGTGCTTTTATGCTAAGGTTCTGGGTTTTTATATAAAGGGTTTCAAAAACTTCTTTTATTAAATCCTGAATTATAAATTTCTCTTTATTTAAAGGTTGTTCACCAGTTTCTAGTTTTGAAATTTCATCTAAGTCTTTTACCAAATGCACCATTCGCTCTACATTTTTGTGAGCATTGGTTAAAAATTTTTGGTTAATTGAATGCTCTTCCATTTCGGGTAAAATCGATTCTATGTAACCTTGAATGGCAAAAATGGGTGTCTTTAATTCATGCGATAAATTTTGCAGAAATTCTTTTCTAAAATCTTCATTTTTTTGCATTACCTCCAGTGCAGCAGCTTGTTGTGTTGCCCAATCTTCTACTTCTTCGCCAACTTCTTCAATGCTTTTTTGTGGTAGGATGTATTTATAGTATGATTCAGCTTTTTTATTGGCTTTGGTGTTGTAAATAAGTTTGTAAATGAGTTTTATTTTTCTATAAATAAACCAATTAAAAACATAGCCTAAAAAAAAGTAAATAGCAATTAAGAATGCTGTAAAGCTGATGAAACTTTCTATCCAGCTATGTCTAAGTAAAAGAATGCAGAGTGAAAATACCAGTGAGATAAAAAAGGCTGAAATGAAAGTAAGATATTGTATGGATAAGTTTTTTCTTTTAAACATCTTCAAATTAAGAACTAAAAAATAAAAGTATCAAAACAAAAATTGATGCAGGTGGGAGGTAATTATGTTAAAATTCAAATTTATAACCAACACCTTTTACTGTAGATATGCAGTCAATTTCCATTTTTTGCCTCACTTTTCTTACGTGTACATCAATCGTTCTATCACCAACAATTACATCATTACCCCATACCATTTGTAAAATTTCATCACGTAAAAAAACACGTCCAGGTTTTGATGCCAATAAACGTAATAATTCAAACTCCTTTTTAGCAAGTATTACATTTTTACCATTACTAGTAACTGTAAATTTTACAGGGTCTATAACAATATTGCCAATTTCTATTGATTTGTTTACATCTTCGTTTTTTGTTCTTCTAAATAAAGAATTTACCCTGCTTACTAAAACCTTAGGGCTAATGGGTTTGTTTACATAATCATCTGCACCAGATTCTAAACCTCTAATATGAGTTTGCTCATCACTAATGGCAGTAAGTATAATAATGGGTTTATCTCTTAATTGAGGATTTTGTCTTAGTATAGAACAAACTTCAATGCCAGTTTTATAAGGCATCATAACATCTAAAATAATTAAATCAGGCAAAAGTTTTAGTGCTTTTGCAATAGCATCATTTCCATCAACTGCTTTGTATGTTATAAAGCCTTCTTTCTCTAAATTATAACCAATGATCTCTAAAATATCAGGCTCATCATCTGCTATAAGTATTTTCTTAAGTTCTTTTTCCATACAGTTATTATTTACACAAAATTAACAGAGGATTAACATTGTTAGCATTTATTGGTATTATGTAATTGTTAAGCACTCATAGTTAATACATTTGCTGCTCAATGCTAAAGAAAACAATATATAGATTATTTTTTTTATGGATGGTTATTAATCAAGTTCAAGCTCAACGCTGGACTATTGAAATGCCTGTTGTGTCGGCTATTAAGCAAACTTTTCATGATAAAATAGATAAATCGCAACAAAAAATTATTGGTTTAAAGTGCAAACAAGATTCGGTTTTTATTGCTACAAGTAATATTGATGTAAACCTTTATATAACATATTTTTTAAAAAATAAAATTGATTCGTTACAGTACTTTGTTGAAACCAATATTAGCATAAGTGAAGCAGACAAATACAAGTGGCTTCGTGGTATTAATGATATGTTGGAGGATTATATTAGCCAATACAAAAAGAAAGAAATAGAACCTTTGCATTTGTATTATTTAATAAATAACTACCAAAAAGCGATGCTATTGCAAATGGATGGTAGAGCTATAACACCAACAATAGCAGCATCTCCATTAGATGTGGGTACAATTTTAATAACCAATTTTGCCTTTGCTGGCAACAGCGGTATCGACGAAAGTAAACTGATTTTGGTGTACAAATTATGCAAAAAGAATCCCGAGAATACGCTCAAAATCTTATCTAAATATCCTAATTTACAAGGGGCAGATAGTTTGATAATAGAGTTTGCTTATCTTAATCCTCAAGAACTTTACGATTATGCAGCTTCTAATTCAGATTTAGGCAAAAGAATACGCAATATTAAAGAGCCAATGGTGAGTGCTGTTGCACAAATGGCTACTGTTAACGAAGGAAGATTTTTATTTCCTTTTTTAGATGAAATAATTGCAAAAAAAATATCAGTTAATGATATTGTTAAAACAATAAATGATGCTGATGCTTATTTTAAGTTACTTGTAAAAACTCAAATTTCTTATACGCAACAGCAGCAGCAAGGTAATAAGCCTTTTTCAATGGATGCTTTAAATGATAAAATAAAAGCAAAAGCACTAGAAAACTATATTACACCTATTAATGCATTGCATGATGAAAGTAATGCTGCTATTAGATTTGATAAAATTAAAAACTTATCGCCACAAGAGTTATACTTTGTTACTGTAATGGGCGAAGAAGAGCTTTATACCAGTAGTTTTATTAATGGAGTTTACCCTAAAATAATTCAAGATTTAGGTAAATCAAAAACTGATACGCTACTTAAATTAGTACACTATGGCTACTACAGAAAATTTTTAAAAATGTGTGCATCCTTTAATATGCTAGAAGACTTTTTAGCAAAAATGGATAGGGGAGTGGCTGAAAACTTATTGAAAAATTTTGCAAGTAATTTAGATGAATACACAAGCTTAGAGGAAGCAGTAGATGTTGCAGATTCTTATGGTAGCATTAAAGATTCATCTATAAAAAAAATTATATCAAATGAGGTGATGCTCAATTTAAAAATACATACCGAAAATGCAAATAAAAAAGGAACCGTTATTTATGGATTGTTAAATCAAATATTTCTTTCATTCGATTCATCAGGCAAAACAGATATAGCTGGGTTATTTAAAATTCCTACCATTAATTTTTTAAGTAATACCAAGTTAAAAGATGAAAAAGGGCGAATAAATGTGCAACAATTTTTTTATGGAGATAAAGATGGTAAAGAATATTTTGCTGATTTTGTAAATACTTTTCGTGGCTTTGGATGGCGTGTTATTAATAAAGCAAATTGGGTAGAAGTAATAGGCAATGGCAATACACCTATAACAATTTATGCCAATAAACCACTAAGTGAAGATGAAGGGTTAGATGATGCTGCACAAAAAAAATTGTACGATTATTTAGATTCATTAAGCATATATCCAACCATCGCCATACACAGGGGACATAGTTATTACGTTAAATCAAGCATCAGGCAAATTACATCTTATGCTCAGCTTGTTTTGTTGGGTAGTTGTGGAGGTTATCATAGTTTAAGTAAGGTATTAAGCATTAGTCCACAGGCACAAATTATTGCAAGTAAACAAATTGGTACAGGAGTTATTAATATGGCAATGATTGATTTAATAATGGATAATTTAAAACAAGGTAAAGACCTTAACTGGCAACAACTTTGGCTTTCACTCGAGAATAAATTTGTCAACCGAAAAGAGTTAAAGGAAAGATTCGATGATTATATACCTCCTTATAAAAACCTAGGAGCCCTTTTTATAATGGCTTATTACAAAGCAATGGAGGGAAGATAGATTTTTGTAAATGTAAAAGGCATCTTAATTGAAGATGCCTTTTATAGTGAATTGATATTTTGATTTACTATTGAGTTCGTTTAATTCTAAATGAGCCTAAGATTGGTTTGGTTGTTGAAATTAGACCAGACTTTACTAAATTACCAGTAAACGTTCCAGCAATATATTGACCAACTGCACCATATTCTGTTATTGTTACAGAAACTGTTGCATTTGAAACATTGCTTGAAGTAAAATAAGTTCCTGCTGTTACATTCAGGTTGACGTTTAGTGTATATGTGCCTGTGGTCAATCCATTGAAACTAGCAGCTATATTAGAATATGGATTAGAAGAAAATCCACTTATGTAAGTTAAGTTCTGTTGGTAAGCTTGCAATGAATCCAGATTGTAAGTAGTATTATCAAAGGTATAATTTAAAAATTCGCTTAAACTAATTCCACAAGCCTGTACCTGACCAATGTTGACATTTGCATTAGAAACTGTTACACTAATTGGTGAACTATTTTGTTGATTATTTACATTGTCTATAACATTAATAGTTGCTGTTGTTGCAGTAGTACTGCAACGTGTTACTTGTAAGTTAAAACTTCCATTAGTAATTGTAGTATTGTAAGTCTTCCCATCTAACATAATCGTTGCATTGCCACTAGTAACAGGTGTATTACTACAAGTGTTTACAGTACCACTAATTGTAAATGTATTTGCTTGAGGTACAGTAACACTAATTATTCCAGCATTGAAATCTGTTGCAAATGGGCCTATTTGCATTGAGTCAATTGCACGCCAACCATTATTGCATTGTGAATAATAAAAAAACAGCATTGTATATGAGGTATTAGCCTTTAATATTTTATTAATTACACCATTATTCATAATAACAGTATCTCTAAATGTAACAACAGAAGTTGGAGTAAGTTTAAAACCTATATAGTGAGGTAGGTTGAGATAGTTGCCGTTTTGGTCAACAAAAGTTGCTTTATAATGTATTGCTGTCAGTATACCACAAGCTTGTACTTGTCCAACATTAAATACTCCTCCTCCAGTAATATTTACTGTACTTTGTGTGGCATTCTTTTTTAAAGTACTTAAATCAAAAGCATCTACGGTTGCTGTTCCTGTTGGTGCATTGCCACAGGTAGTAATTGTTTTGCTAAACAATCCATTCGATATATTAGTGTAGTAGTAATTATTGTTAAACTTAATTAAGGCATAACCATTAGCTACTGGATTATTACTACAATCTACAACAGAGCCTTTAATCGTTATAACATTAGTGCTGGAAGGCAATGTAACAGTAATATTCCCAGCATTAGTATTTGCAGTAAAAGGTCCTACAGTTGCAGTATAAATTGTAGTTTGTGTATTGCCACAATATCCTTTAATTTTAACAACAATAGGTGTATTGGCAGGTATATTTCCAGTTAAAGAACCATCACTTGCCGTCAAGCCTTGTCCACCACCACCACCCCAACCAGCAGTTGTAATAAAGTAAACGTGATAGTTAG
>JBMLRA010000102.1:0-4139 GCA_049241265.1 Chitinophagaceae bacterium | reverse complement strand
TATATATCATAATAAGGGGTAAAAGTATAGGATTTTAATACATTGAAGCTAATTTTTGCAACTATGTTTTAAATTTTAAAACAATAAGTTTTCTATTAAACACATTCTACATTCTAATGATATTAAACGCATTACCTGCTTTAAAATTTTAAGTAGGCTACCTAAAATTAAGCTCAAAAAAATATAGCCATTTTGTTATTTTTTTATTTTTGGTTTAACTTTAAAATTTTTAATTATGGATGCCATATTCGCGTTTTTAACTATGGCTAGCACTATTGCTTTTTTATCTGTTTCTAACAATTGTTTGCTTTGTACAATTTGATTAAAGTTTTTGCAACTTCCCTAAAGCTTTAAAACTTTCGAGAAGTTATTAAAAGCTAATGCTTCTTTTAATGTTTGCTGAGCTTGGGTATGAAGAAATTGTATAGCTAAAATAAAGCAATACGTTTTTTTGAAACTGTATTGTTGGATATTAAAATTTGTATTTCTTACTTATAGCTAATGCAACTTGCTTTATTGTAGTTGCCAAACTGAGTGGATGCATAACTTTTACTTCCTCCCCAAAATGTAAAATTGCTTGAATAAAATCGTATGTTATGGATAACTGTAGCTCAAAAATAATTTGCTTTTTTGTTTGTTTGATGATTTTTTGAGAATGGTGTAGGGGATAGTTTTTTACATATTGCCCCTGCTCGTAATTAAATGCCAATTGTATAATTTGTGCGTCACATTCACTATTTATAATTCCAAAAAAATTTGCAAACATTTCTTTAAAATTGAAATCATATTGCTGCCTGTAAGTAGCTTTTGCAATATCAAGTTCATCCATTCTATCTAGCCCAAAGGTTTTTAAAATCAAATCATTAGTATCTACAGCTAAAACATACCAACGCCCCTGACATTCTTTTAGTGCAAGGGGATGAACTGTTCTTTTTGTTAAAGTTTCATCCCAATATTTATAGTATATAAATGAAACAATACGTTTATTTTGAATAGCAAAAAGTAGACCACTAAAATGCTCTAAACCATTGGGTTGGCGAGTTTCGAAGTAAACATATTTGTTGTAAATATTTGCAGCATTAATGGCATGAATCATTTCATAGCTTTCAATTAGTCTCAAGCTATGTTGTAGTTCTGGGGTTTCTGCAATTTTATAGCATTGTTTGGTTTTGTCAAATACAATTTCAAAACCCAGCTGCTCATAAATATCTTTTATATCGCGTTGAAAAGTTCTTTTAGAAATGATGAATGTTTTGTCTTGCCACTCACTTTGTCTTTGTAAAAAAACTTCAATTTCACTAAAAGTTGCAGGGCTTTTTTCAAGCCTTTTTATGATTAATGAAAAACGAGAGAGGAAGGTTTGTTTAGGCATGGTTGCTAGATTTGCTTATTTTGGTTGATGTAGTATTCTAGTGCATCACAGTAATCTAAACCTTCATTGAAGATTTTTTGAATAAACTCATTACGATATTCATAATTATCCAATTTGAAAATAATTTCTGGTTCTAAACGATCAAAAAAACTTAAGGAATGATGATTAATATATCCTAAATATTGGCTATTATGATTAAACCCCTTATTTAAATTGTATAAAATATTAAATAAATTTTTGAACTCATCATTTAACGAATCTACATATTGATTATCAATATTTATAATTCTAAAACTTATAAAATAACCATCGGAATTATCATATGCAACAAAAAATTCAATGTAATTATTCTTGTATTTTACTTTTTTAGCAAACCGTTTATTATAATCATCAATTGTATCTTTTACTTTTTGACATATTGAAATATATACATTCCTTAAGGTTTCTTGTATTTTAAAAGCTGCTATAAAATTATCCTCATTCTGAGTTACTAATGCAGTAATTTCTTGTGTCATCTTACTTTTATTTGAAGTTTCTGTAATTATTTGAATTAACCTTTGATATTGCAAAATTGCTTCACTAGTTGCAGGAATTTTTTTTACTAATGTTGCACATTTTTCTAGCCAATTAGTAATGTCTTTTTTATAGCTCAGTTTAATAATGGAATTTACCTGTTCTTCAAGTAAATCACCTGTTGTATAAGTTGTTGGGGAATCACCCCAAAGGGTTAAGTAAATTAGTTTGAATTTATTTTTATGATTTACTTCTCCATAATTGTAATATCTCTTTAGTTGTTTTGCTTGGTCGGGAGCATAAATTTTATTCTCTATCAAAAGAGCATTTCCTTTTTTATCTTCAATTACTAAATCAATTCTTCCACCATTTTCATAATTGTTATCTACCAAGCCAATATGCTTTTCTAGAGTAATAAAAGCACTATCTATCTCTATAAAATTTTCACAATCTATTTCTTTTAAAAATAATTGTAAAAAAATGGATTCTTGTAAATGATTTCCTTTTGGGTTTAATAAAGCATATAAAAAAGCAGAATGAGTCTTGTTTTCTTTACTCTCCATGCCTAATATTTCAAAAATATTAAACCTTTCACCACTAGCCTTTGCTTGTTCATAGTAGCTATTTGATATCTGATATACTTTTTCAAGAATAGATTGATACTTTTCAATTTCCACTTTCTATTTTTTTATTTCTTTAATCTTCTTTTGCAATAATACTTCCTTATCTCTATACCATTTTGCACTTTCAAAATTTTGTTCTCTTAATACTATTGCTTTCAATTGTTGTAAGGTTTCTAAGTCTTTTTCTAGCTGTTTTAGTTTCAAAATATTGTTTTCTTTAATAACCCATTTTGGTATTAAGAATAAGTCTATAAAACTTCCTATAAATAAGTAATTCAAAGTGCTTTTTCTTGTACTTGTAGCAGGTATTTTGCAGTATTTTCTGTGTAAACATAAAATACCAAATAATCCTTTAAACCAAAACATATAAGCTTCATAATTTTTTTTCATTAGTTTTATAATTGTGCTGTTCTAAATCCAATAACTGCTTTTTTTGTAAAAGCAAATTCAGTTTCTTTCATATTATAAATTTCTGCCAGTGTCATTCCCCTATTGGTATAGTAATTTGTTTCGCCAATTTCTTGTAATAAACTATTCGATTTTAATATAGATAGTTCTTTAAATTCATAGAGCGTTTGCAATCTTCCTTTTCGTAATAAGGCTTTATCGATATTGGCAACTTGAGTGTTAAATGTTGCAATTACTTGAATATTCAAACACTCACCCAACAAACCATCTGTTAAATTAAGTAGCGTAGAAATGCTACTATTTCTGCCACCTTCTCTAGCTGTAATTAATTCCTCTGCATCTTCAATCACAACTATAGAATTTGAATTTTGAATTAGAAAAGTCATCAAAGCAGGTGTGTCTAAATTCCCAGCCAACTTTGGCGACATAAATATGACATTTTTATTGAGGTGATGAATTAAAAATCTAATGTAAGTGCTTTTGCCAGTACCTGGCAATCCGTGAAATAAAAACAATCCGTTGGCATTTTTTTCTTTTAGTTTTTTTATAATCGCTCTATGCATTTCTATAATATCATCATTATAGTTTTTGGTAAGGTTTAGCTTGGGTTTTTTAATTTTTAATTCAGTAATATCTAATCCTTTTGTAGACTGTGTAATCAAGCAAATTTCATTTGTTATTGGCTTTTTCCTTTTTGTATATAGCTTAAGCCAATCAATCCATAGTTGTGCAACTGTTTCGTTTTCTGGTGAAAAAGCAACGCTTATTTCATCACTTTCCACATCAACAACACATCCACATTTCATGAAGTAAATTAAATGTTTATACATCATTTTATCATTCTTTTTACTGTAGTGTTGCTTATAATGAATCTTAAGTACTTTATCAGTTTTATAATGGTATATTGCTTCTATCATTCTAGGGCAATTAACATCAAAGATTTTTTTTATGTTAGGTATTTGCTGATAATAGGCATAAAAAATTCGCTCAATATTTATATAACCCTCGCTGTTTTCAAAAACATCAAAAGACTTATACGATTCTTTGAATATCTCTATTGTGTTTTCATTTATTTGTTTCACAAATGCTTCTCTACTTATAGATGTCATATTTTTATTTATAATGCAAACATCCATTACCCCAACGCCAAAATATGACGTTATAAATAAAAACAAAAAACCTCGAAGCATTTTGTACTTCGAGGTTTTGAAAGTCTCCCTTTT
>JBMLRA010000101.1:0-7978 GCA_049241265.1 Chitinophagaceae bacterium | reverse complement strand
GTGCTGCTGCTTCCAAACTTAACATCAATAAAACTATTAGCAGGATTGGGTTGAATTGTAAGTATATTTCCATTTGATGTTGGTGGGTAGGCTAAAATATTGCTTAATTGTTGGCAACCTGTGTTATCTGTTACAAAACAACTGTAGCTACCATTGGTAACAGGTTTGTAGGTTTGATTATTTTCTCCAACTAAATCAATACCACCTTTTTTCCACTGATAATTAATTCCTGAAGTACAAACCAAAGAATCACCACTATATGAAATAATTGGTGCTGCAGCAACAGTTGGTATTACAGCAACTCTATCACTTTGACAATCTAATGTTCTAACACTCATATTGTATAAGTAATAATAATACTGCTCGGGATTGGTTGCATTATTTCCTGTAATAGAAATAATATTGGGAATATTATATGGATAAGGATTATTGGCAATGCCATTATTTCTAAAAATATTGGCAACATTATCTGTGCTAACAATAATTGCGTGGCTACCACTTGGTAATAAAAGGTTAATGTTATAAATCAACCCTAAATCAGTTGGGTCGTTTCCTGCCACATCACCTGTTGCATTATTGGGGCGAGAAGCTAAGACATCAATAGTTGTTGAACTTAGTGTGTTGTATGTATAAGAACCATCAGGAAGTGTTGCTTTAATATCAGCAATTTTAATAGTTACTTTTCCTGGATAAGCTGTGTAAAGTCTGGCATTTTCTAGCATTAAAGGAACCGTAGATGTATATTTAAAATAATTGCCTCCTTTTGCCTGATAGTCACCATTGCTAAAAACAGTTTTATCAACGGCTCCAATTTTTGTACTGATTCCTGAACCAATAAAATAAGTATTAGAAATTGTTGATGTGGTTGTGTTAATGCCTGTAGCAATTGGGCTTGTTGCAGTTGCTGCATTATACCATAAATAATTTTGGTTATTGTTTGTATTAAATGCTCTTAAACTAGCTGTATTGCCACAAACATTAGCCTGACCAGTAGCTGTTGCTGAACCTGGTGCAATTATGATGTCAGAACTGTTTGTATTATTTGTTGTGTTTTGGTCTGAACTAAGAGTTGTAGTAGCAGTAATGTTATAAGTATTGGAACCAACGCTTGTAAACGGAGTTTGAAATGTATAAACAACACTTGTACCGCTAGCTAATGATGGAATATAAGTTCCTGTTAGGGTTGCAATAGTATTTGCACCATTTTTAACTACTGCAGTTAATGGAATATTCGATACCCCATTTTTACCAGTATTACTTAACAATACACTTACATATTGATTTTTATTGGAACAAGTATTATTTGTTGGTATTTCTATGTTTGTAATAGCTATATCAATAGCAGGTGTTGTAAATAAAATACGATAGTCTTGTGTTTCTCCAAATGAATATGTGTTACAAGGGGTAACGGTATTGGCATCATTTGTTTCTTGCACCACTACACGCATCAGGCTATAATTATTTATAACAAGGTTATGAGGTATTGTAATATTGGTTGTAAATGTAGAATTAGTAGTTATAATACCACTGGTAGCAACTGTTTCATTGGCATCTGTAAAGTTTCCATTGTTATTATAATCTATAAAAACCTTAATCACTTTAGATGAAACACTACCATCACAGGTACTAACAGCTATACTTAATGGATAGGCAGCACTAGGTTCTACTTCTGCTGTTAAATTAGTAAAATTGTTGTAAGCTGTGCATCCTAAGGGATTGTTATTATTAATACCAGCAAATGTTACATTATCAATTCTACTACCTAGTGTTTGAGTTGCTGCTGAATTACAATATGCTGTTCCTCCTACTCCACTAATGATTAACGAAAAATCTTGACTTCCCCTTTGCAAAATTCCTTTATGTGAAATTTGAATAGTATATGTTTCCCCAGGTACAACATCATCTACCTCTACTCTCTCAACATTATCCCTAAAGTTGTCGCCTTTAGTGGCAGTTGCACCAGGATTGGCTGGGTCTAAAACCCAAGGAAAATAAGTTTTTAAACCTCTCACTATTCTAATATCTAAATCGTGAATTAATTTTAATGAGGGGTTGTTTAATAAATTAGTTGTAGTAATAGTTCCAACAGGATCTGTCCACACTATTGTTGCCATCAGTTTTCCTTTACCACTTGCAATAACATTCATACTATAAATGCTTCCATTGTTTAGTGTAGCTTCTATTATTTTATCAGTAGTTGGGTTATTGATAATGTTAGCTGCTTTTTCAGCATTTAATAATCCCCAGCCAAATTGATAATCTGGCCCAGCACTAATCCCAGCTTCTGTGGCAGTATGTATTGCTAAAGCTTTTGCTGTAGCAGCTTTCATAAAAACTCCTGCATTTTTTTTGCTAAATAATTCTTGCAATAAATATAATGAACCAGTAACATTGGGTGCAGCCATTGATGTGCCACTCATTTCATCATAACTATTGGTGCTATTATTGGTACAAGACAAAACACTTATACCATCTGCCACTAAATCAGGTTTTATTCTACCATCATCTGTAGGTCCCCAGTTGCTAAAAGCAGCCATTTTAATATCTTGAGAATTGGTTGAGCCATTTGCAATTCCTTCAACAGCACCAACAGTTAAAATGTTTTTAGCAACACCATAAGTTGGTATCACATCGTAAGTATTGTTAAAAGAAATTCCAATTGGCCTATTGCCGGCATCTACCATATTTCCATTAATATCAAATCTTCTATATGGAGTTCCAACATCTGGCCCATTTTTGTCTCTATTGTTGCCTACAGATTTTACAATTAAATAGTAAGGTGCATTGTAAGCAATAGAATCGAACATTTGAGTTTCGTCGTTGTACCATCCAAATTTATAGTCTGCCGAGTCTCCCCATTTGCCATTAAACTCCCAATCGCCAGCAAACGTATAATTCCAACCAGCCACAGCACCATAGGAGTGATTTGAGATTAACAAATTAGACGCAGCGGAAAACATTTCTGAAATGTGGTTGTTAAAATTATAGCAGTCTAACTTGGTTGTTCCATAAGCCATTCCTTTAGCTAAGGGATTGGTGCCATTTGCTATTAATGTTCCTGCCACATGTGTACTATGATATTGTGTGCTAGAGAAATCTTTATTTACAATTTTATTATTCAATTCTATATGTGTTGGCATTGGTAAGCCACCATCCCACATTGCTATTTTGCCTTGTATATTAGTAGAAGCACCACTTAGGTTGAAGCCTGTTAAACCTCCCTGCCATAATTTATTGGTGCGTGTTGTAGCTGCGGCAATTATATTATTATTTGTGGTTGTGTAAATAGGCAGTCCATTTATATCAACACCAGTAAGCAAAATAGTTTGATTAGGATTATTGGTTTTTAACGACAAAGCCCATCTTTTTTGCTGTGCTATACGAAGCAATTTGATTTTGTCTTGCTTTTCTTTTTCGGCGTATAATTTTGATATTTTTTCTAAGTTGTTTTGTTGTTTTTCTTGTTGAGATAAAGAAAAAAAAGGTGCAAACAAAACAAAAGCACTAAAGAGGTATAATGATAATTTTTGTAACATCAATGTAAATGTATACAGTAAAGATATTTAATAATAATTTACAGCGTGTTATGTGAAAATGAAATTCAGCGGTCAAAACTTATTAAATATCTAAATAATAATTGCATAAGTATAGTTTCATTCTTGCATTTACATTTGCAACCAATTCAAAATTTATCATTCAACATTAAAAACAATAACTAATGGATTTTCGTATTGAAAAAGACACTATGGGCGAAGTAAAAGTGCCTAGCAATGTTTATTGGGGAGCTCAAACGCAACGCAGTATTGACAATTTTAAAATTGCTCAGGACATCAACAAAATGCCCAAGGAAATTATTGCTGCATTTGCTTATTTAAAACACGCAGCAGCTTTGGCTAATAATGAATTAGGTGTTTTGCCAAACGAAAAGAAAGATGCTATTGGTGTTGTTTGTAAAGAAATTTTAGAAGGCAAGTTGAATGACCAGTTTCCTTTGGTTGTGTGGCAAACAGGTAGTGGCACACAAAGCAATATGAACTGCAATGAAGTAATTGCATACCGTGCTCACGTTATTAATGGTGGTGCATTAACAGATAAAGATAAATTCCTTCATCCTAATGATGATGTAAATAAATCGCAATCATCAAACGATACTTTTCCAACCGCAATGCACATTGCTGCATATAAAATTTTGATTGAAACCACTATTCCAGGAATTGAAAAATTGCGTGATACATTAGAAGCAAAAAGCAAACAATATATGCACGTGGTTAAAATTGGTCGTACTCATTTTATGGACGCTACACCACTTACAGTTGGACAAGAATTTAGTGGCTATGTTTCTCAATTAAACCACGGATTAAAAGCTATTAAAAATACGTTAGCACATCTTAGTGAATTGGCTTTGGGAGGCACTGCTGTTGGCACAGGAATCAATACACCAAAGGGTTACGATGTTTGTGTAGCAAAACATATAGCTGCATTAACAGGTTTACCTTTTATAACTGCTGAAAATAAATTTGAAGCATTAGCAGCTCACGATGCAATTGTTGAAGCACACGGTGCATTGAAAACTGTAGCTGTTAGTTTAATGAAAATTGCCAACGATGTTCGCATACTTTCAAGTGGTCCAAGAAGTGGTATTGGCGAATTGTTTATTCCTGATAATGAGCCAGGAAGTTCTATTATGCCAGGCAAAGTAAACCCTACACAATGCGAAGCTTTAACTATGATTGCAGCACAAGTTTTGGGTAATGATGTTGCTATAAATGTTGGTGGTAGTATGGGGCATTTTGAATTGAACGTATTTAAACCAATGATGATTTACAACTTCTTGCATAGTGCAAGATTAATTGGTGATGGTTGTGTAAGTTTCAATGATAAATGTGCTGTGGGTATTGAGCCTTTAGAAGATAATATTAAAAAGCACGTTGATAATAGTTTGATGCTTGTTACTGCATTAAACACAAAAATTGGTTACTATAAAGCTGCTGAAATTGCACAAGCGGCACATAAAAATCACAGCACATTAAAAGAAACTGCTATTGCTTTAGGTTACTTAACAGCCGAAGAATTTGATGCTTGGGTAGTACCTGTAGAAATGTGTGGAGAGATTAAGTAATATAAAACTTATGAATATTAAAAGGGCAAGACTTTTAAGTCTTGCTTTTTTTATAGATAAATTGGTCATATTTGTTTTATGCAAACCTTTTTATGAAAACTAATGTTTACAAGCTTTATCAAATAGCTCAAAAAACTGAAAAAATTATTTTGGGCTTAATGAGTGGTACATCTTTAGATGGGCTTGATTTGGCATTGTGCAAAGTGAGTAATTCTGGGTTTAGTACAACCGTTAATCTTATCAACTTTACTACTCACAATTACAATGAAGATTTTAAAGCTGAGTTAAAAACCATTTTTGGTAAAGAACAAATAAGTCTTGAGAAGCTCTGTTTGCTTAATGCATACATTGGAAAATATCATTCACAAATAATTAATGAGACATTAAGTAATTGGGGCATAAAAAATGAAGATGTTGACCTTATTGCAAGCCACGGACAAACTGTTTATCATTCACCTAAAACAAAACATCAATCAAAAAAATTTGGTAATGCAACCTTACAAATTGGCGATGCAGACCATATAGCTTTCAACACTAATATTATTACTGTAAGCGACTTTAGGCAAAAGCATATTGCTGCTGGTGGGCAAGGTGCTCCACTAGCTATTTATGGTGATTGTTTCTTGCTTAGCAGTAAAATGGAAAACAGGGTATTGTTGAATATTGGTGGCATTGCTAACTTTACTTATTTGCCTCAAAATAAAAATACTAATGAAATAATTTGCACAGATACTGGCCCAGGAAATACTTTAATGGATGTATATGTTCACAGCCATTTTTCAAATAAATTTTATGATGATAATGCAAGTATTGCTTTAAAAGGAAATGTGAATCAAGATTTATTGCAAGCACTATTACAGCATCCTTTTTTTAACCAGCAGTTTCCAAAAACCACTGGCCAAGAAATATTTAATTTAAGCTGTATTGAGAAAGCACAATTAGCCTCAAAAACCACACAACTCAATATTCACGATATTTTAGCTACACTAAATTATTTTACAGCAGTGACAATAGCAAATGGAATAAAGCAAACTGTAAAAAATAATGATTTTATAATTTATGTAAGTGGTGGTGGTGCAAATAATCCTTTGTTAATGCAAAACTTACAGCAATTACTGCCCAATAATAAAGTACTATCAATAGATGTTTTGGGCATTAATGCCAATGCTAAAGAAGCAATATTATTTGCTATGTTGGCCAATGAATGTGTGTGTGGAGAAGAAGAGTTTTATAAGACACTTGGCAAAAATATTTTACCCATTACAATGGGAAAAATTAGCTTTCCTGTATAATACAAAATGTGATGATTAGATTTTTAGAGTTTTTTACCCGCTTTATTGCAAACATTGAAATAACTATGTTTCCATTATCTATTAGCCTGATAATTGCCATAGTTTTTTATAAAACTAATATGGGGCTAAAGGGTTTGATAATTGCAATTCTTATTGTAATAATTGGGCTTTTAATTGGGATATTTTTAGCAATAAGAATTAACAGAAAAGGAAAGTCGTTAGATGTTATTTCAAGAAATTCGGCAAGTCCAGATTTGAATAATTTAAAAGAAGAGAATGAATAATTCTACATTTGTGAACTATCTTTTAAAATAATAAAACTATTAACGTTATTATTGAATCGCCCACCAATTTTAAATAAATCAACATTTTTAAAAGTTTGGTCGCTTTGCATTCCACGGGCAAATATTTTTTGCCTTACCGTTCCATTATCTTGACTAATAATAACAGGCTTATCGGTATAAAAAGTTCCTTTGTTTTGATCCCAAATTAATTCATTACTCCAAATAGTATCATTCTTAATGTTGTAAACAACAATGCTATCACGCAGTAAAACAGTATTATCAAATTCTAGGTACTTACCATATTTTGCAAACAAATAGCTTTCAGGATTTAGTAAGCTATCGTAAAACTCTACATTCAATGTTTTTGGAAATTCTACTTTAGCACTATCATATTGATTTCTTAACATAAATGGTGCAGTTAGTTTTGCTTTTACTTTGCCAGCAGTACTCATATAACTTTCAATATATTTTCCTTCCTCAACACCAATTTTTTTAATGCTAAGTTCATTTACAACTTTCATATCATTTTCACAAGCAGTAATAAAAAAGCTAACTAAAAATATGTAAAACAAAATTTTCATTGAATGCAAATATCATTATCTAAATATTAATAAAATGTGAATGTTGCAGTATTCCATTTTAAAGCAACTCGTTAACTAGGTCTATTATATTTTGCTCATTAAATAATTGTGTTGATGCTAAATTGAATTCATAGTTTTTCGCTTTTTTAATAGCTTTATTAAAATCAAATTCATATTGTTTAAATGCCAAGCATTTATTTTGATTTTGCAAGTGTTTAGCCAAATATTCTTGTTCTGTTTGCCCTGGTGTTGGTATTAAAATTGCTTTTTTCTTTAAAGCCAATAGCTCCATAACTGTAGTATAACCACTTCGTGCAATAATTATGTTACTGCTACAAATTGCTTGTTGCAATTGATTTTGGGTAAGATGGTTTTTAATTTCAATTGCAGTTGAGTGTATTTCATTGTGTGCATTTGGCAAACCTCTTACAAATAAAATTTTCAGGTTACTGCTTTGTATTTGCCGCAAAAGCATATTTTCTAAAATTGTTCTTTGTGGCTCTGGTCCAGATAATAAAACACACACATTGTATTTTATTAGCATTTGTTCAGCTTGTTGAAATCTACTTAAAACACCCACATAATGTGTTGGTATTTTTGGCATTTTTTGGGGATGAGATAATAAACCAGCAATGCCATTATCTTCTAAATTATCAGGTACCCAACATTGATTATATCTTTCAATAAAACCATAGTTTATTT
>JBMLRA010000100.1:0-2231 GCA_049241265.1 Chitinophagaceae bacterium | reverse complement strand
ATGCAGCAGGAACATATACATTCACAACAACTAATAGTCAAGGTTGTGATAGTGTAGCCACTTTAATATTAGCAGTTAATCAAAGTCCAAGTGGCGACCCTGCCCCAGGTATAAATGGCGGCACTAACCCAATTTGTGGAGCAGGCTTCGTGCAATTATGCCCTACAACTTGGGGTTGGAGTAACTACCAATGGTATAAAAATGGCGTAGCAGTAGCAGCACCACAAGGTACTAGTAGCTGTATTAATTTAGATAGCACTGGTGTAGGCAGCTACACATTGGCAGCTACTAATGGTACAGGTTGCTGGAGTGCACAAAGCGGTACAATTGTTGTGCAGCATAACAGTAATTGCGATATTAATACTTGTAATTTTAATTTACCAGCACCTTGTTTAAGCAGTAGTTATTTATGTACAGGTGGGCCAAGTGTACTAACATTTGATTTAACGACAGTAACACTTACTTGTGGTAATCCAGCCAACACCATTTTAGAATGGCATACAGGGAATCCTGCTACGGGTAGTAATATTGTTACCAATCCAACTGCTGCACCACTTGGTAATTACTATGCTGTTTATAAAGATACCGTAAATAATTGTTATGGAAATAATGGTTACGCTACACAAAATGTTAGGGTAGATACATGCAGTAACAGTGTTACTACAGGGGTTTTTGGAGGCGTTGAGTCAAAGACTTTAGGCGATGTAATAAGCCAAAGACTATATGGCAATGCTGTTAACAGCAGAGTAGAAGCAGATGGTATAAATAAAGGAATCAAGTACACCCATAGTGGAGCAATAGTAAATGGAGCCAACAATTTAACTTTAGCAGATTTAGTACCAGCAACAGTTGCTAATACAGATGCAGCTTACGTTTCAACACCAACAGATTTGGTAAACTTTACCAATGCAGTAGAAGTGTTAGCATTAGATTATACTAAGTCAGGAACAATCAAGGCAGTAGCATTTGGTACTAAAACTTTAGGCGATGTTTACAGCCACACCAAACCAATTTGTGACAGATTAAAAGGAGCAGAATTGTTAGAAGTGAAAAACATTACTGTAAATGGATTCAACTTAATGGCTTATAAAGTAAGACAAAGAACAGGAGAAACAGAATATGCTGTAAACCTGAGTGCAGGAACAGCAGCAAATCGAAGCAGCATTAGCTTGCAAAGCAATTGGTTTACCGATAGCTACCAAACAGACGAGAAGTTATATAACTTCCAGTTATGGGCAGTAAGTTACGAAATGGTAAAATCAATGGCGACCGATATTGTAACCAAACTGCAAGCCAATGGAGTAGTAAGCAATGTAACCAATGCTGATTTGCCAAAAGCATACATTAGCAAAGGAAGCAGAAAGAATACAGACTTAAATGTTACAATTCAAAACAACACAGCCAACACAAGTGGTTACTTTGAGTTAAGAGAAAAAGCAAATGAGAATAGCCAAGTAACAACACGTCAAATTCCTTTTACTGTAACAGCCAATGGAACAAGCAATATTACTATTCCTGTTAAGGATAATTACGAAGGCAATATTTATGTTTACTTAAACAATAAATTAACCGACTTAGTTTATTTGAGCGATGGCACTTGGGCTTTAGATTACAACAAACAAACTACAACAATTAGCAAGATTGATGTAACTAACGAAACACCAAACAATTTAACATCAAATAATTCAGAACACAAATTGTTTAGAAATGTAAGTGTAACAGGCACCAGCAAAGACTACATTACAGTTTACAAAACAATGAAGGGTGGAGGATTGGAGCAAAATGTTAGCGATTACAAATCGTTGTTATTTACAGCTAATGCAATAGGAGCAAGTAGTGTAAAAGTAACATTAGTAAAAAAATCAATTACTAATTGGGACAATCAATACACTTATACTTTAGCATTAGATGGCAATAAAGAATACGGTATTAACTTAAACCAATTCACATCAAAATCAAATGCAAGTGCCATCAATGCTAATGACCTAGTAGCAGTTAACTTCAGCTTTATCAATAGCCGTGGAGTATCCACTTCAATGAATATTAATTTAAGCAAAGTAAGGTTTGCATCAAGTTCAATAGCATCAGAAGTTTCAGTAAATACGATGGGAGTTTATCCAAATCCAACAACGGGTAAATTTACTGTAAACTTTAGTAGTGAATTGATACAACCATTAGTTCTAAAAGTGATAGAAGTGTCAACAGGTAGAGTTGTTAAAACACAATTCATC
>JBMLRA010000099.1:0-2530 GCA_049241265.1 Chitinophagaceae bacterium | reverse complement strand
CTGCAATATTAGTGCAAAGTGTAGAGTGAAAAGTAAAAACTAACCTATAAAACAGGTTTTTGTGGCTTTTTATCACACAGTGAAGTGTTTTAATTCATCGGCAATTTTTCTATCATTGCTTAAACGTGGTACTTTATTTTGTCCTCCAAGCTTTCCAATGGATTTCATATAATTTATGAACCCATTTCTTTGAATTGGACTTATTTTGAGAGTTTGAAGAATATTTCCAGAAATTAAATCTTCGTAGTAAACATTTTTTTCTCTTAAATTATCATCTACTTTTTTTGTAAAAGCATCAATATCTAAAGGCATATTTTCAAATTCTACAAACCATTCGTGATAACTTTTGCCTTTATCCTGTGAAATATTGGGTGCAACTGTAAACTCTACAATGCCAATGTTTTCTTCTGCTGCTGCTTTTAATAGTGCATATTCTACTTCTTCACCAATAACGTGTTCGCCAAAAGCCGAAATAAAATGTTTTGTTCTTCCACTAACAATAATTCTGTAAGGGTTCAAGCTTACAAATTTTACAGTATCGCCAATATTATATCCCCAAAGCCCTGCATTACTATTAATAATAAGTGCATAGTTTTCGTTTAATTGAACATCTTTTAAAGAAAGTCTGGTAGGATTTTCATTGAATATTTCATTTGCAGGTATAAATTCAAAAAAGATTCCACTATTGGTGTTTAACAACATTCCTGTTTCTTTTTGAGAATCTTGAAAAGCAAAAAATCCCTCACTTGCAGGAAATAATTCTATATAGTCAATCTTCTTTCCAATGCTATCAAAAAGCTTTGTTTTATAGGGTTCAAAATTCACACCCCCTTGCACCATCACACTAAAGTTGGGAAAAATTTCAGAAACTTTTTTTCCAGTTTTTTCGGTTAGTCTATCAAAATACATTTGCATCCAAGGTGGAATGCCACTAATGAGTGTCATATTTTTATTGATAGTCTCTTCAACAATTTTATCAAGTTTGGCTTCCCAGTCTTCAATGCAATTTGTTTCAAAACTTGGCAATTGATTGCTTCGCAGATATTTTGGAATATGATGATTAACAATGCCACTTAGTCTGCCTGTTGGAATATCAGCAACTCGTTCAAGCTCTGGCGAACCACTTAAGAAAATCATTTTACCATTGGCAAAATCATAATTACCTGTTTCTGCCATATAGCATAACAGTGCATTTCGGGCTGTGTTAATATGATTAGAGATAGAATCTTTTGAAATAGGAATGTATTTAACGCCACTTGTTGTACCGCTAGTTTTTGCAAAATATATTGGCTTTCCAGGCCATAAAATATTAGGCCTTCCCAATTTTATTTGTTCAATAAAAGGCTTAATTTGTTCATAATCTCTAATTGGTACATTCTTTACAAAATCTTGGTATGAATTGATTTTTTGAAACTGATGAGCTTTTCCAAATTCCGTATTTTGAGCTTTTTTAATGATATTTTTAAAAATCGTCTCTTGGTCTGCAACAGCATTCGAGATACTTTTTTTAATTTTATTATATATGTATTGAGCAAAAGGTTTAGCTAGTAGCGACTTTAAATCCATGTTTTTTATTGTAAACAACAAAAGTAGGTTGGCGAATGGTTAAGACTGCGTTAAAATTGAAGAATTCAATTATTTATCCACTAACATCAAAGCAATTCAAAATTATTTTATGAAAAACTTTTCAAAATATGATGTCATAACCCTACTTTTGCCGTCCAAAAAATTTTGATGTTATGTTAGCTGTAGTAAAAATTGCTGGGCAGCAGTTTAAAGTTAAAGCCGGAGATAGTTTGTATGTTCCTCATATAGCTGGAAATACTGGCGACAAAGTTGAGTTTAAAGATGTTTTAATGACAGATAATGCTGGTACTGTTACAGTATCAAATATTAACTCAACTGTTAAAGCTGAAATCGTTAACGCACTTGTACAGGGCGATAAGGTAATTGCTTTTAAAATGAAAAGAAGGAAAGGTTTTAGAAAAAAGCACGGTCACCGTACTCACTACACTAAAATCAAAATTGAAAGTATAGCATAAGAATTTTTGATTTGTTGATTTGAAAATTTGTAAAATCATTTTATTTTTTTTCATTAATCATCAAATTTTTAAATTAATAATTTTTCAAAAAATAATAAGATGGCACACAAAAAAGGTGAAGGTTCCGTAAAAAACGGTAGAGATAGTAATAGCAAACGTTTAGGCGTAAAAATATTTGGTGGACAGCCTGCAATAGCTGGAAACATTATACTTCGTCAACGTGGCACAGTTTATCATCCAGGAAAAAATGTTGGTGTAGGAAAAGATTTTACTCTTTTTGCACTAGCTGATGGCGTAGTAAATTTCAAAAAAGGTAGCAACGATAAAAGCACAGTTTCTGTGGTTGCAGTTGAAGCATAAAAAAGATTTTTTTTGTAGTTTAAAAAATGTCTCTATTTTAGTGGCATATTTACTAACCATTAAATTATAAACATTATGGCAAAAGCTGCAAAAAAAGCTGCACCTGCTAAAAAGGCTGCTCCTGCAAA
>JBMLRA010000098.1:0-1206 GCA_049241265.1 Chitinophagaceae bacterium | reverse complement strand
AAATCCTAGCGATGCACGTTTTAAAAACAACATTAAAGCCAATGTACCAGGCTTAGAGTTTATTACTAAACTACAACCTGTTACATATTTATTCGACACTAAAAAATTAGAAACATTTACCAAAACAGGTAAATTAGAAAATACACAATTCACATTTGCAAGTAACAACCCTGCAAGTCAAAAACTACATACTGGCTTTTTAGCACAAGATGTAGAAAAAATTGCCAAGCAATTGGGTTACGATTTTGATGGCGTAAACGCCCCTGCAGATAACAAAGGTTATTATACGCTTGGTTATAGTCAATTTGTTGTTCCATTAGTTCAAGCAGTTAAAGAGCAACAAATTCAAATTGAAGAACAAAAAAATGAAAACGATACATTAAAAAAACAATTACAATTACTATTAGAAAGAATAGAAAAATTAGAGAAACAAAAATAGTAATTCTAGACTACCATAAATCTTGCATTTTTTTACCCTTGTGTACTTTGTGTTTAAACAAAAACACTTTTCATTATGAAAAAATTATTGCTCTACATAATTTCAATTTCTTGTAGCCATTTAGTAATGGCACAAAATACATTTACATCTAGTTCTGGTACTCAATTAGTATCTACTGGTGGCGTAAACTTAGTGTTTAGCAATGGTAATATTACCAATAATGGAACAATAAATGATGCAAGTGGAACAGTAATTTTTACAGGTGCAACTACCTTATCTGGCACTGGTACAACTAACTTAAATAATTTAAACATTTCTGCTAATGCAAATGTGACCTTAACTAAAAAAGTAAATTTATTTGGAGCATTAATCACTGACAATGGGATAACTTTAAATAGTGGCGATGGCAATTTAGTTTTCAGAAATACCTATACTTCTACGGCACGAATAGCACAAATTAACAGCAACCCAACATTTACGGGTACAGTAATCGTTGAAAATAATATAAACAACGCTAGCAGAGGTTGGAGACTCTTGGGTAGCCCCCTTACAAGTGGAGGAAGTGGAGGCTCTGTTACACCAACAATTGCTAGTAATTGGCAAAGTGCAATGGGCTTTAGTGGCAACTATGGCACTAATATTTATTCACCTAATGGAGGTTTGGGAATGGATGGTACTTCATTGAGGCATAGCCTACTTCGCTTTAATGCTGATACTTTAACTGTTGGTGGATGGACCAATATTAACACTACAAACGTTAATTTATT
>JBMLRA010000097.1:0-22087 GCA_049241265.1 Chitinophagaceae bacterium | reverse complement strand
TAATTACTAAACTGTCTCGTCCTGTTAATTTTTAAATCTCTTAAAATGCCAGATTTAGGGCTAATTGTAATGCTAAATGAACGCAATATATTTACTGGAGTTACATTAATAGACATTTGCCAACAATGCATTTCTCTAGAAATAAATAGACTTAGTTGTTGTAATTTACTAGTGCTAAAGTCATAGTAGCCTGTTCCACCCATTTTCCATTTTGGCGATAAATTAAAATCGCCATTAAAGCTTAAGCTGCTGTTAGAACGTGTTTCAAAGCCACTATAATCAGCTTTTGGTTGGCGAGTAAAATTCAAGGAATAAGATAGATTAACAGACCAGGGAATATTAAAATCAGTGAATTCTGCAGGGTTGCTTCGTGCATATTCTAGTTGTCTTTGTTGCTCATCTGGCGTCATAAAAGGATCGTTAGGCAACTTGTTATCTTTCGCTTTTTTGTCGTCTTTGGGTTTACTTTTTAGTTGAGTACTAATAGCTAAATTGCCACTTGTAATTCTGCCAATTGAAAATTTATCGTTTTGCCACATTAAAGTTTTTTTGCGATAGCCTCTTTCATCAACATTGTAAGGATCAAGTGTTGTGCTAGCAGAGATGTTGAATTTTTCGAATAAATTAGTTGCTAATCTTATAGAAAAAGGCTGTAAAGCAAAGCTATCAACAGCTAAATTGTAAGAACTTGATATGCTTAGCACATCTATTAATCTTACTTTTTTAAATGCTTTTGCCGCTGTGTCTGATTTGTCCTTCACCTTCATCTCAAATAAATTATCTACACCAAAACTAATATTACCAAATGATGATGTATTGCCAACAATTTGCCCAGTAACTTTAGAAATATCAACAGTATTTTTATTACTATCAACCTGTAAACTGTAAACATATTTAGATTCTAAATTGGGAGTGTAATTAAATCCAATTGATGGTCGTATTTCATGTCTAATGGCTTTAATGTTTTTGGAATGTTTAAACAAATATGTACCAAAAACTCTAGTGCTTAATGATAATCCAAAGCTTGTGTTGGGCTTTCTTACTAGCCCTTTGGTAATAGATGAATCTATTTTTTTAGTAGCGTCATTCCAAACTCTTCCATAAGTTCTATCATACCACACTTCATTATAAGATACAGATGGGGAAATGGTTATAGGTCCAAGTGCTGGTAATGACAAGGCAATTGGAATGTTATGTGTTGCACCCCATTGGATAGTATCTAGTATGTTTTTTAAATTAATGGCTGAATCAAAAAAAGCAATGCTATTAGTAAAGCTACCACCATAGCCTACGCCCAAACTTTCATACCATTTGGCTTTGCCCACTTTTTCTTTCTTTTGAAATGGATAAAAAGTAACCACATTTAAGCCAATAGTAGGTAGCTGCACACGTACAGAACGATCCGTGGCATTTTGATCATGGCTAGCATTTAAACTAAGATTAGCCTTACCTCTAAAATCTTTGGTGTAATTAATATTCGAGTTTAGCCTATTGTTAAAATTAATATTAGGATTGTTAAGCACTGAACTGTTAAAACGAGTACTACCAAAATTAACTGTTGCTCCAAAACTAGTCCCTGGTCTAGCACGATTATCACGTGTGTGATTCCAAGTAACATTGAATGTTTGGGTGCTGGTAAATTCTTCTTGCGAACTAGTAAATCTATTAAGTGATTTGGTGTTTTGAAACGTAATATTCATACTGCCGTTGTACTTGTAACGAACAATATATTTAGGTGCTACATTCAAACTCCACCCTCCATACGAATAAATATTAGATCTAACGGTAACATCAAAATTGTCGCTTAAAACTTTGTAATAACCCAATCCTTCCAATCCTATTCCAAAATCCTCACTTGTGGTAAATTGAGGTGCCAAAACACCTGAATGTCGCCCACGACTTAAAGGATAAATCCCAAATGGAATTCCAATAGGAATGGGCACTCCTTCAAATTCTGGGGAAGCAGGGCCACTAATTGCTAATTTATTACTAATCATTTTAAGTTTTCGTGTTCTAAAAGCAAAATGAGGCGTATCTAAATTACAAGTGGTGAATCTTCCCTTGTAACCATAAAAAGACTCTGTATCAATTTTTTTTAAAACTTGTGCATTTACAAAAAGTTCCCCTTCTGTATAATAACTGTTAACAGTTCTTCCCTTTTGATTTTTTAAGTTAAAAGATAAAGTATCACTATAAGTAGTGTTCTGCCCATCTTGCATTTTAACCTTATTTAAAGGGTTGTTGCTGCTATCAGTAGCACCAAAGGCAAAAAGGGTTTGGTCTCCACCATTATAACGTATTACACCTGCGTCAAGTGTCATTGTTTTTTGTTCTACATTGCTCTTGCCATATAAAAAAAAATCTTTAGTAGAAATAAACAAAACGCCCGAATCTTTTGCTGAGTATTTAACAGGAGCGTCTAACGAGTCTTTTGAAATTTGTAAGGTATCAATAGTGTTAATTGTTTTTGTACTAATTTTTTTTAAGCTAGTATCACCAAGTAGTTGCATTTGAACTGAATTGGTATCAGTTTTTGATGAGTCATTTGCAATTGCCTGTTGCGGTTCTTTTTTTTCTAAAGGTTTTGTTAATGATTTGCTAGATGGCTTGTTTTGTGCAGTAGATTTTGTTACTTGCAACATAAATAATATTATACAGCTCATTGCCATAATACGAGATGTATATTTTACGTTATTAAGTTGCACAAATAGAATTAAATATCTTACAAAAATATAGGCTGACAGTTAATGGGTGTTTTTTAAAATAAAGTTTAACTTTTTTTATATGAAGAAAATGAGAATGTTGTTGTTTAGTTTAGCCTCAATATCATTGGTGTCACTAGCTTTTATTGGTAGTGAAAAAAAAATTACAGGCATAAAACAAAAACAAGGTGTAAGAAAAATTGTTATTGATCCTGGGCATGGGGGAAGCGATGGTGGTGCACGTGGTAAATATTCCCACGAAGCAGCAATTGCTTTGGCTGTTTCATTAAAATTAGAAGCAGAAATAAAAAAAGAAATGCCTGATGTAGAGGTTTATATGACTAGAACAACAGATGTGTTTGATCATGTAAGGGTAAAAGCTGAAAAAGCAAATGCAGCAAAGGGCGATTTGTTTATTTCAATACATTGTAATGATGCTGCACCGTCTCGTCATTCAGAATTAATTGGGTACAAAACCGTAAAATATAAAAAAGGGAAAAAGTGGAAAACTAAAGAAGTTCCACAATATAGAACCTACACAACTCCAAGTTCGGCTAAAGGAACTGAAACCTATATATGGGGTGTTGATAAAAATGATGATAAAGAAAGAGCTTTAAGAGAAAATGAATCCATATACTCTGACAGTCTTGCTAAAGATGATTTATCTGACGATAAAGATCAATTGATTGCTATTTCATTAAGGATGCAACAGTATGCTGAAAGAAGTAGAAACCTAGCTTTTACTGTGCAAGATGAATTTGTGAAAGTTGGTAGGGTAAACAGAGATGCACGTCAAAGGGCAGTGGGTATTTGGGTTTTGCAAGCAGTGGCAATGCCTGCAATACTTATTGAATTGGGTTTTATTAGTAATCCTGAAGAGGAAGCATACTTAAATAGCGAAGAAGGGCAGAAGGAGCTTTCTCAAAGTATTAGCAGGGCTGTAAAAAGATACAAAACTGCAATTGAAGCTAAGATGATTAATAACAATACAAACAAATAAAATTTGTAAAACTTTATAGGTATTATATAAAAAAACGGCTTCAAAATGAAGCCGTTTTTTTTATCTCTGAACTATTTTTACGAAGTAGGAGGAGCCATTAATCGAAATCCATTTCCATGAACATTTAGCAACTCGATAGATTCATCATCTTTCAAAAATTTTCTTAGTTTGGCAATATAAACATCCATACTTCTTCCATTAAAGTAGGTATCGCTTCCCCACACTTTTTTTAAAGCTTCTTCGCGTGGTAATAAATTGTTTAGATTTTCGCAAAGTAGTCTTAGTAATGCACCTTCTTTTGGTGATAATACTTCAGCATTGTCCCCCAATTTTAATTCTCTAATTTTAGTATTGTACTGGTATTTTCCAAGCTGATAAACAATATTATTGTTGGCAGCATTTTGATCATCATTTCTTTTCAGGATTGCTTTTATTTTTAGCAGCAAAAGTTCACTATCAAAAGGTTTTGTAATGTAGTCATCGGCACCAAGCTTATAGCCTTGTATAATATCCTCCTTCATTGTTTTAGCACTTAAGAAAAATAATGGAATCTCAGGATCATGTTCTCTAATATCCTCTGCTAATTTAAAACCATCAACTTTAGGCATCATAACGTCTAATAAACAAATATCAAAGGGCTCTTTTCTAAAAGTAGCAAAACCAGCTCTACCATCTCTTTCAAGGGTAACATCATAATCATTAAGTTCTAAAAAATTCTTTAAAACAGTACCTAAATTGTTGTCATCCTCGCAAAGTAAGATTCTGTGTTTTTTTATTGTTTCTGGCATATTGTAATTGTTTTATTGTTTGTCAAATAAAATTATTATTTATTAAAAACGCTGTAATCATTTTGTTAAAATAATTTTCTCTAAAACATCTTGTGGCAATTCTTTGCAATTTTTCATTCGGTAAACCGAAAAAAATCTTACAATCTTTCCGCCCCTAACTTGGTTAATTGTATCAGGCTTTTCAATAGTAGAAAAATATTTGCCATATTCAACTTCAACATTTGTGGGAACATTGGATGGTACAATGAAATATGCATCATCGTTCAGTTTCAAGGGTTTTCTTTCTTTGTTTAGCCAAGCATAATGGTGCAAGTTTTCTAAATCTCCAACACCAATAATTGGCAATCCTGTTTTTGTAGATGTATATAAATCTAGCTGACAAGCAGGAAACCATTTATTGACGATAATACTACTATTGGGCTTCATTTTATTGTTGGCAATATCTTGTTTCACAACCTCATCAAATTCCTTGCTAAAATCTTTCCAACCACTAATGTCGAGTGTAGGGCAGTATTCTCCATAACTTTCTTTGTTTTGGCTACCCAAATTAAATGGAGCAAAATTTGACAATAATGTTATAGATACTAAAGCAACTAAAATCAGTACCACACTAGCTTTAATAACATTTGGAAACTTTTTTTGTGTTTTATTTGAAAGATAAACTGCAGCAATAATAAATAATGGAATATATGCTGGACCACTCCAATGAGGGAAAATATCATTCTTCAAACTAAGGTACCAAAAAAGAAAAATCATTGGGATACTGAGAAGCAAAAGAAATTGTTTGGCGTTTGGTGTTTGGTGTTGATTGTTATTCTGTTGTTCTTTTTGGGTTTTTACTTTTAACTTTTGACTTATTAATGCTACCACAATTAATATAAATATGATTGGGTTTTGATACATTGCTTCTCCCATTATTTCTCTTAGCAATGAATCAAAATGTATTTGTGTATTGGTTACTCTTTGCGAGTGAAAACGATATGTTATAAAGTCGTTTTGAATATTCCAAATAAGTATGGGCAATAGAAAAATAAGTGTAACAATAAAACCCAAATATAAACGCCAATTCAGCAACCATTTTGCTCTGTAAAAAAGAATGAATAAACCAAAACCACCCCATAAATATAAAGCGTGAATTTTGCTTAAAGCTGCAAGTCCTATTAGTGTCCCAAGCAAAATCCATTGCATCAAATTTTTATCTTTATTGCTAAAAATAATCTTACAAATAACATATAAAGATGCACACCACAAAGGCATTTGAGAGCTATCTGGCAAAATAAACCAACCTGCAATAAAGCCTGTGTAAATAGATAAATTATATTGCAAACTTGCATACCAACCTACTGCATCATTGTATAACAATTTACCAATTTTAAAAATAAAAACAGATGCAACTATACAGCAAATTGTTGGTCCTAGCCGAAGCAAAACATCATTAACAAACGTTAAATTAAAAGTAGATAATCTTATTAAAATGCCCACCATTGGTGGATGGTCAAAATAATTAAGTTGAGGTTTTAATGCATAGGTGTAATAATAAGATTCATCGTTTCCTAATTCTAAAAAAAAGGAAAAGAAAACTTTTATTGCAGCTACTATTATTAAAAAAGAATAAAGTTTTTTGTTGGAAATTTTCATTATGAGTAGCGATAAGACTTGCAAAGAAACGTTAAAACAAAAACATAATATCATTTGAAATCAATCTAATCGTTGATAGCATTACATTTGCAACACAAAATTTTATTTTATGAGTTTTATTTTAGATGTTCACGCACGTCAAATTTTAGACAGTAGAGGAAATCCAACTGTAGAAGTTGATGTAATTACAGAAAGTGGTGCAATGGGTAGAGCTTCTGTGCCAAGTGGTGCTAGTACTGGTATTCACGAAGCAGTAGAATTAAGAGATGGAAATGCTAAACAATATGCTGGAAAAGGTGTTTTGAAAGCAGTTAAAAATGTAAACGAGAAAATTGCAATTGAATTAACTGGTTTTGATGCTAGCGAGCAAGCTGCTATTGATCAAACAATGATTGATTTAGATGCAACTGAAAACAAAGGTAAATTAGGTGCAAATGCAATATTAGCAGTTAGTATGGCCTGTGCTAAAGCTGCTGCTGAAGAAGCTGGCTTGCCTTTATATAGGTATATTGGTGGAACAAATGCTAAAACATTGCCAGTGCCAATGATGAACATTGTAAATGGTGGTGCACACGCTGATAATAAAATTGATTTTCAAGAATTTATGATTATGCCTGTTGGTGCATCAAGCTTTAGTGAGGGTTTACGTTGGGGTACAGAAATTTTTCACGTTTTAAAAAGCGTTTTAAAGAAAAAAGGATATAGCACAAATGTTGGTGACGAAGGTGGTTTTGCTCCAAACATTCAAAGCAATGAAGAAGCTATTGAAACAGTTTTAGAAGCTATTACACAAGCTGGTTACAAAACAGGTTCTCAAATTGTAATTGCTATGGATGCTGCAAACAGTGAGTTGTGGGATGCTAAGAAAAAGAAATATGTTTTTCATAAAAGCAGTGGCAAAGTAATGAGTAGTGATGAGTTGGTAAAATATTGGGAAAGTTGGGTTAAAAAATATCCTATTTATTCAATAGAAGATGGAATGGCTGAAGACGATTGGAAAGGATGGAAAAACTTAACAGATACAATTGGTAGTAAGTGTCAGTTAGTGGGTGATGATTTATTTGTAACCAACGTAACTCGTTTACAACAAGGTATTGATGCTAAAACAGCAAATGCTTTATTAGTAAAAGTAAACCAAATTGGTACCGTTACAGAAACAATCAATGCTGTTAGCTTGGCTCAAAATAATGGTTACAATACTATTATGAGTCATAGAAGTGGCGAGACGGAAGATGTAACTATTGCAGATTTAGCAGTAGCATTAAATTGTGGTCAAATTAAAACTGGTAGTGCTAGCAGAACAGATAGAATTGCTAAATACAATCAACTATTAAGAATTGAGGAAGAACTAGGGACTACAGGAATTTACTTAGGCAAAAAATTAAAGTTTACTAAGTAGTACCTAAAGAAATAGTTTATTATGCCCACAAAAATTTGTGGGCTTTTTTATTTTATTATTGCAATATGAAAGTGTGCATAAAAATAATTATAGCTACAGTTTTGTTTAGCAGTTGTATTACAACAAAAAACAAAAATTATACTTTCAATCAAAAATATTCAGCACTACAGATAAAGGATGATATTGTTTTATTAAAAAAAATATTAGAGGCCAATCATCCATCACTTTATTGGTACACACCTAAAGATAGTATTGATTATTATTTTGCTGAAACCCTTGCTAGTATTAAAGATTCACTTACTGAAATTCAAGCAAAAAATAAAATAGCTAGTATTGTTAGTAAAATAAAATGTGGACATACTAGCGTTAGATTTTCAAAACAATTTACCGATTTGGCAGAGAAGCATCGTTATCCTCAATTTCCTTTATCCATCAAAACTTGGAAAGATAGTATGGTGGTTTTGGGCAGATATAATATTGAAGATTCTGCATTGCAACGAGGCACAATCATTACTTCTATCAATGGAAAAAGTTCAAAACAAATGTTGGATTCATTTTTTCAATTTATATCAACAGACGGCGATGCCTTGAATTTTAAAAGTCAAGTTTTAAGCAACAATTTTCCTGCTTGGTACCGAAACATCTTTGGTGTAGATAGTATTTATAACATAACTTACATTGATACATTACATCAGGAAAAATTGATTACGATTAAGTCATATTCACCCAAAATTGATACTTCAAAAAATAAAGTTGATTCAACAAAAAATCTAGCTAAAAAGGCAACACCAAAAATTACTGAGAAACAAAAGAAGCTTGCTCAATTACTAGGCTATCGGTCTTTAAATATTGATACAAGCATCAATACTGCTTATATGCGTTTGGCAACTTTTAGTAAAGGAAATTTAAGGAAATTTTTTAGGAAAACCTTTAAGGAGTTAGAACTAAAACAAACTCGAAACCTGATTATTGATTTACGAGAAAATGGAGGTGGCAATGTTGCTACAAGCACTTTGCTGACAAAATATTTAAAAGATTCGGACTACAGAATTGGCGATACTGTTGCAGCAATTAGCAGAAAATTTCAGGATAAGAAATATATTAAAGATTGGTTTGGCTATTGGTTTATTATGAACTTAACAGCCACTAAAATGAATGATGGATTAATACATAATAGGTTTTATGAGACTCATTTTTTTTCTCCAAAAACTAAGCATCATTTCAATGGCAATATTTATATTGTTCAAGGTGGTTATACTTTTTCTGCAGCAACAATGTTTGCATCAACTTTAAAAGGACAAAAAAATGTAACACTTGTAGGAGAAGAGACAGGTGGTGGCTATTATGGAAACTCCGCAATGCATTTGCCCACCATTGTTTTGCCTAATACCAAAATAAAAGTAGGCTTACCGATTTATCGTTTAGTGATGGATAAAAATCGCCCAAAAGGAAATGGCATTATTCCAGATATTGAAATACAACCATCGAGCGATGCCATAAAAAAAGGAATAGACTTGAAGTTGATGGAGATAAGGAAACTAATAAAACAAAAAATGCTTCAAACTAATTCTGAATAATTGGCTTTTACAATAATCATTTAGTTAAAACGTTTTTATGCTAACGTACTTAAATGATTATAAAAAATTCATACAAATTATCTTCTTTTTTCCAGCTATTCGCAATATTAATTTGTGTTTTGGTACTACACAGCTGCACAAAATATGTAGCTAAAAACACCTCCCAAACAAGCACATCTACTGGTACAAGTGGTTCTACACAAGGAGCAACACCAACTGGTGGTAATACTTCAAGTGGTAGTTCAGGAACTGGGGGCAGTTCAAGTGGAGGCAATACAGGTTCAAGCACAGGTGGTTCTACTGGTACTGGAACAGGAGGTTCAACAAGTGGAGGAGGTACTTCTTCTGGTGGAGGAAGCACAGGAACTGGAACAGGTGGTAGTACATCAGGGAATAATAATGGTAGTGCCAATATTCCTCAAACATATTTACAAGGATTTAATTACAGCAATCTTGCTAATTCATCTATTTATGCAAATGATTCAATACAACTTCTTGCAAATGGTTATTATACTAGCTTAAAAGCTGGTAGTTTAAGATTTGGACTAGTTTGGGGCAATCATAATTCAACAACATTGGCTACATATTTTTTAAACCCATATTCGTTTTATAGCTATTTTGTTTTTGATGAAACAACCACAACTTTGGGAGAAACAATTTTGAACAATGGGTCTATAAACGCAACAACCAATTTGGCACAAGTAAGGTTTATTAATATTGACCCAACTACAAAAAATAGCTCCATCACATTTAAACTAAATAACGGCAACGACAAACTAACAATTCCTAATAGAACTTATTTAGACAATAAAACAGATTCAACTCTTGCTAATTTTATCAATATCAATCCATCAACTGCTGTGGTTGAGTTTGAAGTAAATGGACAAGTAATAAAATCTTTCAACCAATACTTTCAGGGTGGAAAAAAATATACAGTTTTAGCTGCTTATTCAAAGCAATATAGTTATTCAACATATTTTGTGGCACAGCATAACTAAATCATTGCTGTTACAGGTTACAGAAAATCAGTTTTAATCATCATCATTAAAGATTCCTTAATAGTAACAACGATAACTTTGAGTATTTCAAAAAAGGTAGGTCTAATACATTAAAATCTTTAAAGCTAACATAGTTTATATTCAATTAAGAGCGATAAACCCTTGCCTTTTTATTTAAAAACTATATTAGAATTCAACAATTAAACCTAATGTTGGAACTACACTAGGGTCATCATTTTTTACTCTTGTAGGTATTGCATTACTACCATCAGCTTTAATGGCTAATCCATCTGTTGTTTTAAAAGTTCTGTTGTCTGCAGTTCTTTCCCAAGTATATTCTGGAATAACTGGGTTTTTAGCAACATACCAATTGGTGACATCTAAGAATAAATCGATTGTTAATTTTTTAAGGTTAATTTTTTTATCAATTCTTACATCGCTGCTGTTAAAACCTCCTAATCGTTGTGAATTTAATTTAGCGTAATCTAAAGTTCCTTTACCTTGAGAAAGATAATTCAATCTTGAAGCTGTTTCATCAAATGGTGTGTAAGGAGCACCACCTTGGTAACGAAATTTTAATCCTAATTCCCAGTTTTTTTCAAACTTATAACCCCAAGTTATCGATAATAAGTGTCTGTTATCCCAGCTACTCACAACAAATTTTTTGTCTGCACCACTATACAAACTTCGGTAGAAGGTATAAGAAAGAATTCCAAAGAATTTTTTTGTTAATTTTTTTTGTGCAAAAAACTCAACACCATAAGCTTTACCTCTTCCATTTGTGTTTACAGCTTCGCTTCCCAAAGCTGTAAAATCAGTTCCAAGATTTGCTAATGAAATGCCGTCTAATGCAGACACAGCCACATTGCTATATTTTTTGTAAAAACCTTCAAGGGTAATACGTAATCCATCATTTGGTAAAAACTCTACCCCAGTTGTGTAATGAGTAGATCGGGTATATTTTGCATTTTGATTTACCAATACATTGTTATTATCTGCATAACCAAGTATTGTGTAAACTGGTAATTTATAATATATTCCGCTAGAGGCATTCAATGTCCATTTGTTAGCCAATACATAACTTAACGAAAATCTTGGCGATAATGTTTGCAAACCATTCATCCCAGTTGTAGTAAAAGTATTCATATCTGAACGTAAGCCAGCACTAATGCCTAGCCTGTTATCTATCAATCTTTTTCCAACTTGTACAAAAGCTCCTAAGCGTAGAAATGGTTTTAAAGGACTTGTGAATTTTTGGCTATTGCCTTGTTGAATGATGTTGTTACTAGCGTCTCTAATTTCCTTTTTAATCAAGAAGAAAGTATTATTATCATACTCTGCTAGTTGGGCTGAGGCTCCATAAGCAATTTTCCAGCCATTGTTGTTTTTGTTGATATCAAAACGAAGCTTAGTTTCAGTTTCATTGCTCACAAAATTTAGTGTTTCAGTTGCAGGGGTTGGGTTTTCGTTATCCTCATATTTTTGCAAGTTGTTATTAAATTTTGTTCTACTTAAAGCTAAATTCCAAAAACCATTTTGTATGCTTCTTTTAAGTGATAATCCAACGGTATAGTTTTTTTGTTGAATACTGGCGGCACTATTAAGGGTATATAATTTTTCTGGAGTAGCATCTTTTACTGCAAGAAATTTAAAATTATCAATAGCTCCAATGCCAATGAACGTAAGGGTTGTTTTGTTATTTATTTGATGCGTGATTTTTGTTTGAAAGTCCCAGAAATCTGGCAAAAACGGTAAATCAAGGGCTTTGAAAAGTAGTTGAAACGTTGACTTTCGTGCAGATGCTAAAAAAGTAGTTTTTTTATTTTTTGATAAAGGACCTTCAAGGGTAATTGCAGATTCAGTTATGCTTGCTCTTACATTTCCCTGAAATTTATTAGCGTTACCTACCTTTTGTTTAAATTGAAAAACACTACTTAAGGCATTATCGTATTTAGCATCAAAAGCAGAAGAGCTAAGTTTTACATCTTCAATAAAAAATGTATTTAAAATTCCTTGAGGCCCCCCTGTACCGCCTTGTGTTTGAAAGTGATTTATTACAGGTACTTCTATGCCATCTAAATAAAATACATTTTCGTTTGATGCACCCCCTCTAATAATAATATCATTTCTAAATGTTCCACCTCCTTGTCCACCACCTACACCAGGTAGTGTTTGTATTACTTTACTAATATCAAAATTTCCACCTGGGTTACTTCTAATTTCCTCTGCTGTCAATCTTTGAACACTTAAAGGTGTTTCTAAGGTGGCAGCTCTCACACTGCGTTTATTGGTTTTTACTGTAACATCACTCAAGCTCACAGCATCTTGCTCAAGTTCAATTGTAAATACATTTTCATTACCACTATTTACAACAATATTGTAAAGCGTAAATGGTTTAAAGCCTACAGAATTTACAGTTAAATTATAGCTTTTTACAGGAACATTTAGAATTCTAAATCTTCCGCTTGAATCAGAAATAGCTTTTAAATCCGTACCTGATAAACTAATTACTGCACCCAATAGCGATTGTTGAGAATTTTTTTGAAGAATAGTACCACTAACGCTACCTTTTTTTTGGGCATTGGCTAGGTTTGCAAATACCAAAAAGACTAAAAAAAATGTAAATGATTTAAAAAATTGTGAACACAATTTTGTTTTTATTATACGCATAACATCCATTTAATATTTGATTTTTTGCAAGAATAAATCAAAAGAATATTAGTAAAATAATTATTCCGCCTTGTGATAATGAATGTAATTACTTAATTAAGTAGAAGCTTTTCAAAACCTATTTCCTTTTACAATAACCCCCACTTTCTTCTACAGGATATTTTTTATCTAAATCTATATTATTAAAGCTCTTTTTGTTTCCCCATCTAAATATTTTTTCAAAAAAGGGGAGTAGTTTATTGTTTTTTATTTTGCTTAGAAAATACACCTCGTGTTCCTTTTCTTTAATACCCAATTCGTACAAAATTTCATCGTGTTCAGTAATGCCTAAACTATTAAAATATTGTTTCATTACAAAGTACTCACAAACATTTCCACTTTCTAAACTTCCTGCAAAATAGAATGGCATAAACCAACCAATTACAAAGCAACTTGCACTAATAGTTTTGCCAATAATTGCAAACTTTATTTCGTACCATTTTGAAATAGGAATATTGTATTGCTGCATTATTTTGAGCACTTCTGCTCTATGGTGCCATTCGTCTAATTCTATTTGATAGATAGCTTTTTTTTCTTCAACACTTTTCACAGAAGCAGCGTGCCCTTGATAAGCATAAGAAGCTGCTTTTTCAGCGGAGTAAGCAGTTTGCAATGATTTAATTAATGCTGGATGATTGAGTTGCAAAGTTTTAATTTACTGCAAAGCTAATATGCGATGATTTTTATTAATTATTTTATTTCAAATAAATTAATTTACTTCATTCAATCTATTTGTTTCTTTGTGTTGTTATGCAATTTCAACTTCATGCACCATATCAACCATCAGGCGATCAGCCTTCAGCTATTAGACAATTAGTGCAAGGCATTAACGATGGTGAAAAGTTTCAAACCTTACTTGGCGTTACAGGTAGTGGTAAAACTTTTACAATGGCAAATGTGATTCAGCAGGTACAAAGACCTACATTAGTATTGACGCACAACAAAACATTGGTAGCACAATTGTATGGAGAGTTCAAACAATTTTTTCCTGAAAATGCTGTTGGATATTTTGTAAGCTACTACGATTATTATCAGCCAGAAGCTTATTTAGCAGTTAGCGATACCTACATTGAAAAAGATTTAAATGTGAATGAAGAGCTTGATAAACTTAGGTTGCAGGCAACAGCACATTTATTAAGTGGACGAAGAGATATTGTAATTGTTGCTAGCGTTAGTTGCATTTATGGTATGGGTAATCCTACAGAATTTGAGAATGGGATTATACGTATTGAACGTGGGCAAATTTTATCACGGCAGGCATTCCTTCATGCTCTAGTAAATTCATTGTATAGTAGAAGCCAAGGCGATTGGACAAGAGGAACTTTTAGGGTTAAAGGAGATACAGTAGATATTAATTTGCCTTATGTAGATTTTGCCTATCGTATTACTTTTTTTGGTGATGAAATTGAAGAAATTGAAACCCTTGAAAAAGAGACTAGTAAACGCATTGGCACATTAGATGAAGCAGCAATTTTTCCTGCCAATTTATATGTTGCTCCAAAAGATATTTTGCAAGAAGTGATACACGATATACAAGATGAAATGATGGCTCAATATGAATATTTTAATAGTATTGGCAAACGTGTAGAAGCCCAACGTGTAAAGGAACGTGTGGAATATGACCTTGAAATGATTCGTGAATTAGGCTACTGTTCAGGCATAGAAAATTACTCTCGTTTTTTTGATAGAAGGAAGCCAGGAACTCGTCCCTATTGCTTATTAGATTATTTTCCTAAAGATTTTATTTTAATGGTTGATGAGAGCCACCAAACTGTATCTCAAATTGCTGGAATGTATGGGGGAGATAGAAGCAGGAAATTGGTATTGGTAGATTATGGTTTTCGTTTGCCAAGTGCATTGGATAATAGACCTTTAAACTTTCACGAATTTGAAAATATTATTGGTCAAACCGTTTTTGTAAGTGCTACACCAAGTAACTATGAATTAGAAAAAACAGGTGGCGTTGTAGTAGAACAAGTGGTTCGCCCAACAGGTTTACTTGAACCACCTATTGAAGTTAGACCAAGTGTAAATCAAATTGATGATTTGCTGGATGAAATAGACAAAAGAGTGCAAAAGGGAGATAGGGTATTGGTTACCACTTTAACCAAAAGAATGGCAGAAGAAATGGATAAATATTTGCAACGCATCAACATAAAATCAAAATATATACACAGCGATATTGATGCATTGGAAAGAGTTGAAATCCTTCGTGAACTGAGGCTTGGAACAATTGATGTATTGGTGGGTGTTAACCTTTTAAGAGAAGGATTGGACTTACCAGAGGTTTCTCTTGTTGCTATTTTAGATGCAGATAAAGAGGGTTTTTTACGTAACGAAAAAAGTCTTACACAAACAGCTGGTAGAGCTGCAAGAAATGCAGAGGGTTTGGTGATATTTTATGCTGATAAAATGACACAAAGTATGCAACGTACAATTGATGAAACTAACAGGCGTAGAGAAAAACAAATTGCTTATAATATACAACACAACATTACCCCAACTACCGTTAAAAAATCTATTGAGCAAATAATGAAACAAGGGAGTGTGTTGGATATTAAGGGCTTTGACGAAACCAAGCCCTATGCAATTATTGATGAAGGCATTTCTGTTGCTGCAGAGGAACAAGAAGTGTATAAAACCATTCCTCAAACGGAAAAAGCTATTGCACAAATTAAAAAGCAAATGGAAAAAGCTGCCAAAGATTTAGACTTTATTGAAGCTGCAAAACTGCGTGATGAAATGTTTAGATTGCAAAAGGAATTAGAGGGTATGAAATAGGACTACGAAATATTAGAATTTATTGCTTCTGCTATCTAATTCATTTTGCTTATTTTGCTGAACTTTTTTAACCGTTGGTTAAACCAATATATGCAGCTATCAATTATTATTGTAAACTACAATGTAAAATTTTTTCTTGAACAGTGTTTATTCAGCGTTCAAAAAGCTGTTATTGGCATAGATGCAGAAATATTAGTTGTTGATAATGCAAGTAATGATGCAAGTATATCGTATTTACAACCAATGTTCCCAAGGTTTAAATTTATTGCAAGTAAAACAAACGACGGCTTTGCAAAAGCTAATAATCAAGCATTAGAAAAGTGCAGTGGTGATTATATTGTTTTTTTAAATCCCGATACCATCGTACCTGAGGATTGCTTTAAAAACTGTATTAAATTTTTTAAAAACCATCCAGATTGTGGAGCTTTAGGAGTGCAAATGATAGATGGCGGGGGTCATTTTTTACCTGAAAGTAAACGAGCTTTTCCATCTCTAGTGCCAGCTTTTTTTAAGCTCACAGGAATGTCAATTTTGTTTCCAAAATCTAAAATATTTAATAAATATGCATTAGGCAATTTACCTCAAAATGAAAATTTTGAAGTTGATGTGTTAGCAGGTGCTTTTATGATGTTGAGTAAAGAAGTTGCTAAAAAAACAAAAGGTTTTGATGAAACATTTTTTATGTATGGTGAGGATATAGATTTAAGTTATCGTGTACAAAAAGAAGGTTTTAAAAACTATTATTTTGGTGAACAAACTATCATACATTTTAAAGGAGAAAGTACCAAACGTGGTAGCTTGAACTATGTTAGAATGTTTTATAATGCAATGAGCATTTTTGTTGGTAAACATTACAGTGGTAGCAAAGTAACTATTTTCAAAACTATAATTAATGTAGCCATTTGGTTTAGGGCATTAATAAGTTTGTTTCAGCATTTAATAAATAAATCTAGTTTATTGTTATTTGATGCTTTGGTAGTTTTCTTTAGTATGTATTTTACAAACGAATTTTGGATAAATATATTAAGAGGAGGAAGACAATTTGATGGCCCATTAACACAATATTCTATACCAATTTTTACATCAGTATTTATATTGGGGGCATTATTAAGTGGTATTTACGATAATTTATACAAGCCCTTAAAAGCTTTGGTGGCTTCAGCTTCAGCTGTTGTAGTGTTACTTGCTTTTTATTCTTTATTGCCCGAGAATTATCGATTTTCAAGAGGTGTTGTAGTTGCAGGTGGAATATTGTCTGGATTAATGGTTACTTTAATGCGTTGGTTTTTTATTACTCTTGGGTGGATTAAAGATGATAATGATAACTATAAACAAACAATCATAGTAGGCTCTCAATCCGACTATGTACAAGCTTTACAGTTAATGCAAAAAGCTGATATTGAAGAAAGATTATTAGGTAGGGTTTCAATTAATAATAGTGATGAAAATGTTATTGGTGATATTTCACAATTAAAAAATCTTGTGAAAACTGTTGGTATTAGCGAAATCATATTTTGCGAAGGCAATTTATCTTTTGCACAAATTATAGAACAAGTAATACAATTACATTCATTCAATATCAAGTTTCGTTTTCATGCAAAAAAAAGTCATTGTATTGTTGGCAGCGATTCTAAAACTGCAACAGGCGAAACGCTAACAGCCGAAGGGCATTTTGCTTTATCAAATCCATATCAACAAAGAATGAAAAGGATGTTAGATGTTTGGATTGCAATAACACTGCTTGCTACCTTTCCAATTCAATTTTTGTTTATCAATAAATCAACTAATGCCTTTAAAAATGCTTGGCTCAACATATTGGGTAAAAGAACTTGGGTAGGATATTCTTCTTTTCAAAATACATTACCACTAATACCAGCAGGAGTTTTAACACCAAGTGGTTATCCAAATAATGGTAAGTTTAATGTGAGTATAGCTGCTTTAAAAAAAGCAGATTTGTTGTATGCCAGAGAGTATGATTGGATACAAGATTTAAAAATAATTTTTAGTAATTATAGCCATTTAGGTACTTAAATATCAAAATCAATAACACAAGTTTAATGAAATATTTCTCACTAATAATATCGATTTTTTCCTTTTTTTCACAAGCGTTGGCACAACAAAAAAACACTTATTGGCAGCAGCAAGTTAACTATAATATTGCTGTATCGCTAAATGATAATGACCACACTATTGATGCTATTGAAAAAATTAGTTATACCAATAATTCGCCAGATACACTAAGGTTTATTTGGTTTCATATTTGGCAAAATGCGTATAAAAATGATAAAACTGCATTTAGTGAGCAATTGTTACTAAACGGTAGAACTGATTTCTATTTTAGCGATGAAAAAGATAGAGGTTATACCAATAAACTAGACTTTAAAGTAGGGAATGAAAAAGCAAAAATTGAACCTCATCCAAACCATATAGATATTGTAAAACTACTACTGCCAAAGCCTTTGGCACCAAACCAAACTATAGAAATAGAAACACCTTTTCATTCTAAATTGCCATATAATTTCTCTCGTGGTGGACATATTAAGAATGATTATCAACTAACTCAATGGTATCCCAAACCTGCTGTTTATGATAGCAAAGGGTGGCATGAAATGCCTTATTTAGATCAAGGGGAATTTTATAGCGAATTTGGAAGTTTTGAAGTGACTATTACTTTGCCAAATGAATATTTAGTAGCTGCAACAGGCGAATTACAAACTATAGCAGAGCTTGATAAATTAAAGCAGTTGGGAAAAATACCTTTGGCTAAACAGCCTAATTATTTAATTGACGATGTCAATGATGATAACAAAACATTTTTTACTTCAAAACCAGTACAAAAAAATAAAAAAGTAATAAAACAATTTACAAAAACAGGATTAACGAAAACATTAATATACAAACAAGATAATGTGCATGATTTTGCTTGGTTTGCTAGTAAAAACTTTCTGGTTCAATACGATACCTTGCAGCTTAAAAGTAAGTTAGTTGATTGCTTTGCATTTGTCCCAAAACAAAGAGAAAGACGAAGTGAAAATAATATTTTGTCTATAAAAAATACTTTAAAAAATTATAGTAAATGGCTTGGTGAATACCCCTACAATATAGCAACAGTAGTGCTTGGCAAGCAAAATAGGGAAGATGGTATGGAATATCCCACTATCACTTACATAAATATTGAAGATAGTTCTTGGGGAATGAGCGAACTAATTTCACACGAACTTGGTCACAATTGGTTTTATGGAATCTTAGGAAGTAATGAAAGAGAGCACCCTTGGATGGATGAAGGAATGAATACATTTTTTGATAATAAAAAAATGATTGAATCTAAAATTACAGACCCACAAGTTTTAGCAAAGCTTCCAAAAAAATATCAAAAAAAAGAAGACAAAAATGAGCCAATTGATGGAATAGATTTGATGTTCAATACACTTATTGGTATTAATAAAAATATTCCTATTGATACTGTTTCAGCTGCATATCCTAATCTCTATTATGGTTTAATAGTGTATGAAAAAGCTGCTAATTGGCTGAAATTATTAGAAGAGAATTTAGGAAAAAATGTATATGATTCTGTAATGAAAACCTACTACCAACAATGGAAGTTTAAGCATCCATATCCACAAGATTTTAAACTAACAGTTGAGCAGGTTTCTGGAAAGAATGTTGATGCTTTGTTTGCAAAACTTAATAATAATGAATCGCTAAAGCTCAATAACAAACAGCCATTTAGCTTGGGTTTTGGATTGCCCACAAACAATATTATTAAAATGAATACAGTATCAATAACGCCTGCTGTTTCATATAATTTTTATGATGGCGTTCGTGTTGGTGCAGCTATTTATAATTATCAACTGCCTTTGCCTAAGTTTCAGTTTTTGGTGAATCCTAATTATGGAACCAATAGTAAAGAAATTAGTTTGTTTAGCAGACTATCTTATAATATTTATAAAAGAAAATCATGGCTAGAAATATCAACAAGTTTTCAAAAATATACTTATAATAATTTTGTGTCTGAGGCAGGTGATAATTTTAATCTAGGTATTGTACGTTTTGTGCCTTCTATAAAATATACGTTGTATAAAAATGATTTACGCTCAACTGAAAGAACTATTGTTGGTTTTAAAACATTTTATCTCAACGAGCAAAATTTAAACTTTGCTAGTAACGATGTTATTACTACTCCTTCTACAAAATCATATATAAACAGATTGTATTTCTCAAAATTTGATAATAGAGTTTTATATCCTTATAACATAAACTTAACAATCGATCAAGGACAAGACTTTGTGAGAGCTGCATTTACAGTCAAGCAGTTTTTTAATTATCCAAAACATAAAGGAGGAATTGAAGCAAGATTTTTTGCTGGAAAATTCTTTTATCTGAACGGAAAAACTGTTTTAAAGCAGTATAGAAATGATAGATATAATTTAAATCTTAGTGGCCCTAAAGGTTATGAGGATTATACTTATAGTGATTATTTTATTGGTCGTGGAGAGTTTGATGGTTGGCGTAATCAACAAATTATGGAACGCGATGGCTTTTTTAAAGTAAGAACAGATTACTTAGGCAGTAAAATTGGTAAAACTGATGATTGGTTAACAGCACTAAACTTGAATGTTGACTGCCCAGGTTTCCCTGCTATCAAAGCATTTGCAGATATAGGAACTTATGCAGAAGCTTGGCAAGACAATCCAGCAACTGGCAGATTTTTATTTGATGCTGGTTTGCAATTAAGCTTGCTTAAGAATGCTGTTAATATTTATTTCCCTATTTTGAATAGTAAGGTTTTTAGAGACTATAACAAGTCCATATTGACAGAAAAAATATTTTCAAAATCAATTAGCTTTAGCATCAATTTGCAAAACTTGCAGTTTAATAAATTAAGCAGAGATATTCCTTTATAAACTTTTTATGCAACAAGAAATAACACTCAATCAAGCACAACAGCAAGTTGATGAATGGATAAAAACCATTGGTGTTCGCTATTTTAATGAATTAACAAATCTTGGAATATTGGTAGAAGAAGTTGGTGAATTATCAAGATTAATGGTAAGAAAATATGGTGAACAATCTTTTAAAAATAGCGAATCAGAAAAAGATTTGGGAGATGAAATGGCTGATGTTTTATGGGTTTTAATTTGCCTAGCCAATCAAACTGGCGTTAACCTTACAGACGCTTTGCACAAAAATTTTGAGAAGAAAACTAGTAGAGATAAAACAAGACATCTAGATAACGAAAAATTAAAATAAAAAAAAGAGGGTTCAAAATTTTGAACCCTCTTTCAATAAAACTTTATCAATATTATTTTGCTTCTTCTGCATCAGTATTGCCTTCAAGCTTAGCACGAATATCAGCTAATGAGCCTAAATCTCCAAGTGTAGCTTTTTCAACTTTTTCTTGAATTTTCTTAACAGCTTTTTTAGTTACTTCGTTTTCAGCTATTGCTTCTTTTTTTGCAGCTTCTTTTTCTTCTGCTATAGCTTGTTCCCAAATACGGTTATGACTTAATAAAATGCGTTTTTCATTTCTATCAAATTCAATTACCACAAATTGAGCATGTTCTTCTGCAACAATTTGTTTGCCATCTTCTTTAAACAAATGACGAGCTGGAGCATATCCTTCTAAACCATAAGCTAATTGTACTAAAGCTCCTCTATCATCTTTACGAACAACAGTTCCTTCGTGTGTTGTACCCACTCCAAAAGTATCTTCTAAGCTATTCCAAGGATCTTCTTCCAATTGTTTGTGGCCTAATTGTAATTTACGATTTTCTTTGTCAATAGACATAATAATCGTATCAATGGTTTCACCAACTTTTGTAAATTCACCTGGGTGATTTAAACGCTTCATCCAGCTTAAATCGCTGATGTGAATCATTCCACCAATACCACTACCTAATTCAACAAACACACCATAAGGAGTAATATTTTTAACAACACCAGGGTGTTTACTTCCTTCAGGGAATTTGTTTTCAATTGTAGTCCAAGGATCTTCAACCATTTGTTTGATAGATAAACTCATTTTACGAGCATCCTTATCTAAAGTAACGATTTTAGCTTCGTGTTCAGCTCCCATTTTAAAGAATTCCTTAGCATTTACTGGAGTATTAGCCCATGTAATTTCACTTACGTGAACTAATCCTTCAACACCAGGTTGAATTTCTAAGAAACTACCGTAATCTTCAATATTTACAACTTTACCTTTAACAATAGCACCTTCAACTAAAGTTTCTGGTAAAACATCCCAAGGGTGAGGAGTTAATTGTTTTAATCCTAAACTAATACGTTTTTTATCATCATCAAAGTCTAATACAACAACTTGAATTTTTTGGTCAAGTTTAAGTACTTCAGCTGGATGAGAAATTCTGCCCCAAGAAATATCAGTGATGTAAAGTAAACCATCTAAACCACCTAAGTCCATAAATGCACCAAAGTCAGTAATGTTTTTAACAATACCTTCTAGTACTTGACCTTTTTCTAGTTTACCCATAATTT
>JBMLRA010000096.1:0-1379 GCA_049241265.1 Chitinophagaceae bacterium | reverse complement strand
ACCATTACTGTAACCAATACTCCAAGTATAACAGCAACGTTTACTGCTGGTAATGGATTTGTGGTTACTGGTAGTACTGTTGCCTATACATTGGCTGGTGCATTAAACATTCCTATTTTAACTGCTGTAACTAGTGGCAACAATTACAATAACTTAACTATTTCAGGAAATACAGGTTCTAACAAAACATTTACTGGTTCAACAACTTTCACTATTGGGGGCACATTGACCACTAGCAATTCAAGTTCAGGAAGTCTTATTTTGAATAGTACCTCTACTGCAAGAACCATAACCATTGGTACTTGGAATCATAGTAGTGGTTCTGTAGATTTTGGAACAACTGATGATGCAGGAGCAAGTGGCTTTACTGCAACAGTTAATATTACTAGCACATTAAACAAAACTGGGGGAACATTTACAAATTCTGCTTCTGCAGATTTCTATAGAATTAATTTTAGTGGTACCACTGCAAGTATTTCAAATAGTGGTACATTTCAATACCCTTCTATATATATAAATAGCGGAACAACTGCTACACTTAACACTGCTTTAACTTTAACTTCTCCATTATCGGCTGCACTTACAATTGATGGCGTATTAATTGTTGGTTCAAACTCAATAACAGCAACCACAACAGGAGCATCAAGAGTAATTACCTTAAATGGAACTTTAAGAACAAGCAATACCAATGGATTAATTGGAGCTGCAAATACAACAATTGTAAATACCAACTCGCCAACCTTAACATTAAATTCAGGTAGTACTGTTGAGTATAATGGAGCATCACAATCTATAACTGGTAGAACTGACTATAAAAATGTTACAATTTCAGGTAGTGGCACAAATACAATTAGTGGAACTATAACAATTGCAGGTACTTTAACTTTAACTAGTGGTACATTAGCAATAGGCCCAAATACCTTAACCCTTAATGGTGGTTATATAGCTGGTACAGTAAATAATTTAACTACAACCTCTAGCTCTAATTTAGTATTAAATACAACTATTGGAGGCACCTTGCCAAATTTTACTGCCATTAATAACTTAACTTGTAATAGCACAGGTAATACTTTCATTTTAAACAGTAGCCCAACAATTAGTGGAGCCTTAACTTTAACCTCAGGCAAGTTAAACATTGATGCAAATACTTTAACCCTTGCAGGAACAGTAAGTGGTATGAGTGCTACCAATTGTTTAGTTACAAATAATGCTGCTACCAATAGTAATTTAATTGTAAATGGCAATTTAGGCGGTAGTATATTTTTTGATCAAACCAACGATGCCAATCGTAGCAGTTCAAAAGGCACTAATGCTTTAGCCGATTTAACTTTAGGAGCAAGTGGTAATTTGATTTTTGGTAATAAGGTTAATTTATTTGG
>JBMLRA010000095.1:18743-19946 GCA_049241265.1 Chitinophagaceae bacterium | reverse complement strand
CAATAATTTGATCGCTAGTGGCATTTTCCATTTTTATCCAGGGCTGCTCTTTGGGTTGAAATACTGCCGACAAATTTTTTACACAATTACCCGAGTGTATGCACTTGCTAGATTGCCACACCACTGTAATATCGCCATTGGTGTACTCTTTTTTTAAATTGTTTTTATCCATTGTATATTGTTTTAAAATAATACATCTTGATAGACTTCTACTTTATCGAACACACGTTTAGCAAATGGACACAGCGGCATAATTTTAACTTTTTTCTCTCTTGCAAATTCAACAGCTTTTTGCACCAGTTGTTTGCCTATACCTTTGCCTTCTAATGCTGCACTTACTTCGGTATGGTCTATAATAAACTTATCATTGCCCGACCAAACATAGGTCATTTCTGCCAGCAATACTCCTGCTTCTTCTACATAAAAAGAACCTTTTTTGCCATTATCTTTTTGTTGAATATTCATTATAGTTTTGTTTGTATGATAATTTTATTTTCTAAAATTTTAGATACTGGGCACTTAGATGCTATCAATAATAATTTCTCTCTTTGCTCATCATCAATTGTATCATCAAAACTAATATCACGCTCAATAGTGGTTGTATAAACATCACTGTTTGCTTGATACATATTTGCAGTAACATTAATGCTATTAATCGTCCAGCCTTTTCTGTCAATGTACATTCTTAATGTAGAGAGGGTGCAAGCTACAAGAGAACTTAGTAATAACGTATAAGGATCGGGACCCCAATCTTTGCCTCCAACTACAAGAGGCTCATCAGCAACAATAACACCATTTCTCCATTTAATATTAGCTTTAAATTTTTCTTTACCTATTGTTCCTTCGATTACATTTTCAAGTAAGTATTTCATCTGTATAGCAGATTTTTTGTATAACAAATATATGTTTTCTAGCTGCTAACCTAAAAGGTCATCTTTATCAAGTAACTTTCATTAATTTGCCAATACTCTTAAAAAAATTACAAGTTATTATGACAACAATTTGCGTTTGTGGTGCAGGAACAATGGGAAGTGGTATTGCACAAGTAGCAGCACAAGCTGGCTATAAAACCATTCAGTTTGATATGAATGAAGCTATGCTGCAAAAGAGTAAAGCCAATATTGACAAGACTTTGCAGATGTTAGTTGATAAAAATAAATTAACTGTAGAGCAACAAACAAATGCATTAAACAATTTAGTTTT
>JBMLRA010000095.1:0-18643 GCA_049241265.1 Chitinophagaceae bacterium | reverse complement strand
CTTGCAACAGTAGAAACTGTTGATGCGGTTATGGAAAATGCAGGTTTTAAAATGGGACCTTTTAAACTAATGGATCTAATAGGAATGGATATCAACTTTGGTGTTAGCAATATTGTTTATGAAGCTATGGGTAAACCAGCAAGGTTAAAACCATCTATTGTGCAACAACAAAAAGTTGAAGCAGGAGAGCTTGGAAAGAAGACAGGTAAAGGGTTTTATCAATATTAAAATTTCCACTTATACAATTATCTTTAACACTATTCCATTCTCCTTATTTTTATTACCTAATAAATTTTATATGAAACATTTTATTTCATCTTTGATAATTATTGCAGTAATGGCAAGTTGTAATTCAAATAGCAGTCATTCTAATCAAAGTAAAGAAGCTAATAAAGATTTGGCAACAATGCTAGAAAAATACTATGAAGAACGTTTACAATTGTTTCCTTTAGAAGCTACATCTAATGGAGACAATCGTTATAACGATAAATTGTATGCCGACTTTACAGATAGTTACAAAGCCAAGCTGCAAGCGTTTTACAGCAATTATGCAAAAGCTATTGATGATTTTAAAAGAGATGATTTAAATGAGAACGATAAAATTAGTTACGATGTGTTTAAACGTGAAATGGCTATCAGTTTAAAGGGTTTAACTTTTAATGAAAGCCTTACCCCACTGAATCAATTTTATGGCCGTCATTTAGATATGGGGCAACTAGGAAGTGGTGATGGTAACCAACCTTTTAAAACAGTAAAAGATTATGAAGATTGGGGAAAACGTGCTACAGCATTCAGTTTGTGGGTTGATAGTGCCATAGTTTATTTTAAAAAAGGAATGGAAAAGAATTATGTATTACCAAAATCATTGGTAGTAAAAATCATTCCTCAATGCAAAGCAATTGTTGTAGATGATGTTACGAAAAGTTTATTTTGGGGGCCTATAAAAAAATTAGATACTGCAACAACAATCTCAAATACAGACAAACAAAGGCTTACAGCAGATTATACAAAATTAATTAAAGAACAAATTGTTCCTTCTTATAAAAAACTTGCAGACTTTTTCGAGAAAGAATATTTGCCAAAAGCTCGTGCAACTAGTGGCATTAGCAGTAATCCTACAGGCAGTGATTATTATAAATATTTAATAGAACAATGGACAACAACGAACAAATCACCAGACGAAATTTATAGCAAAGGGTTAGAAGAAGTGAAACGTATTCGTGAAGAAATGGAGAAAGTTAAAGCTGAAGTAAAATATACTGGAGATTTAAAATCCTTCTTTGAATTTATGAAAACAGATAAGCAGTTTATGCCTTATAAAACACCAGCAGATGTTTTGGCTGCATTCCATTCTATTCAAACTAAAATAGACCCTAAGTTGCAAACAATGTTTGGTCGTGTTCCAAAATCTAAATTTGAAATTAGACAAACAGAGGCTTTTAGAGCTGCTAGTGCTAGTGCTGAATATAACCAACCAAGTGCCGATGGAAGCAGACCAGGTATTTTTTACGTTCCCATTTTAGATGCAACAAAGTTTAATACAACAAGTGGTATGGAAAGCTTGTTTTTGCACGAAGCTATTCCTGGGCACCACTATCAAATTTCGTTGCAACAAGAGAATGAAAGTTTACCAAAATTCAGAAGATTTAGTTGGTATGGTGCTTATGGAGAAGGTTGGGCTTTGTATTGCGAAAGTTTGGGTAAAGAATTAGGTTGCTACACAGATCCTTATCAATATATGGGTGCACTTGGAGACGAAATGCACAGAGCTGTAAGGCTTGTGGTTGATGTTGCTATTCACACAAAAAATATGAGCCGTGAAGAGGCTATTAAATATATGATGGATAATGAAGCTATTAGTGAAGAAGGTGCTACTGCTGAGATTGAACGTTATATGGCTATTCCTGCACAGGCATTAAGCTATAAAACAGGGGCTTTAAAGATTAAAGAATTACGAGAGAAATATAGCAAACAAAATGGAGCTAAATTTTCGTTGAAAGCTTACCACGATGAATTTTTAAAAGATGGCTGTTTGCCACTTGATGTGCTGGAGAAGAAGATGGAAGATTGGGCAAAATCACATTTGTAATTACTTATTATTTGATACCCTATTTGTTATGAGCCTATGATCTAATACTTAGATTATAGGCTCATAACAAATCAGTATGTTGAGTTTATATTCTTGGTTTGGTATAGTTTTTTGATAGAATCTTGCTAAATGATATTTATTTAATCCAACCTTCTTTTTTATACCAGCTTATTGCATTCATCAATCCTTCTTCTAATTTATATTTTGGTTTATATCCAAGTGCAGCTATTGGTGTAGCATCAACACTCCAGTTTTTTGCTTTAAATTCTTTTAATCGCTCTCTGTTTAGTAGTGGTGTTTTGCCTTTAATATGACCAATTGCTTCTGCAAAAACAGCAAAAAAACTGGCAATAAAAGCAGGTATAATAATTGACACAGTTTTTACATTTAAAGCTTTTTTAACTAAATCATTAAACTGTCTTGAAGTATAATTTTCTAAATCGGAAACAATAAGATTTTGGTTGAATGCAGATGATTCCATTGCAATAAAAATGGCATCTACCAAATCGTTTACGTGAACAAAACTAAGTAGCTGTTTATCGTTGTTGATATACACTTCTACGTGATTGGAAATGGACTTTAGCAATACAAAAAAATCCTTATCTCTAGGGCCGTAAACAGCAGTTGGATTAACTGTTATAGACGGAAAATTTGGAATGGAACGCAAATAATTTTCAGCCTTTAACTTGCTTTTGCCGTACTCGGTTAACGGTTGTTGTTGTTTATTTGCTTTTATTGGTGTTGAATCTGCACCAGCACCATAAGATGCTAAACTGCTTATAAAAACAAACTTTTCTGGAACAAGATTATTGCGTTGTAAAGCTTCAACAAAACGTTTTGTGTTATAGAAATTAACGTCATCAAAATCTGATTTATTAATTGATTTTGTAACACCAGCAGTATGAATAACATAATCTAGGCTTCCGAACTCTTTAATAAATTTTTGTAGAGATTTATCTAAATCCTCATCCTTACTTAAATCTAAATCAATAAAATTTAGTTGAGGGTTGGACAGATATTTCTTGCTGCTACTCTTTCTGATAGCTGCAATAGTTTGATAATTTTTTTTAATGGCCTCTTCAATAATAAAGCTACCAATGAAACCACTAGCACCAGTTACCAGAACATTTTTTTTCATTAAATTAAATTGATACTATAAATGTTTAATAAAACATCTTCGTCTTTTATGTTGTACAGATTCAAAGTATTGCCAAATGGACTGTACTGCTGTATTTGATTCTAATTCAGGATTAGATTCAGCATACTTAATTCCATTTTTAAGATAAACTTTAGCAAGTTCGTGCATCAATATTGCATTAACACCTTTGCCTTGCAGTTCTTTTTTTACAGCTACTAAATATAAATCTCCATATTCATTTTTTTTCATTGCTTTAAGTAAATGAAAAACCCCAAATGGCAATAAACTTCCTTTTGCTTTTTGTAGTGCAACAGATAATGATGGCATTGTAACTGCAAAAGCAACAAGTTTACCAGTTTTATCAACTACTAAAGGAAGAAAATCGGGGCGAACGAAAGAGAAGTACTGTTTTGTGTAATACTGAATTTGCTTTTCTGTTAAAGGCACAACACCAAATAAATCAGAATAAGCTTCGTTAATTAGTTCAAATATTTGCTTAGCATAAGGAAGAACATCTTTTGATTTCTTTGTTTTTACCAACGAAAGTTCAAGTCGTCTTTCAACAATATTAGCAATCTTCTCAAGTTTTTCAGGAACTGTTTTTGGTAATGTAATTTTATATTCAACCCAGTCTGCGTCTTTAATATAACCAAGCTTTTCCATATAATTTGGATAATATGGATAGTTATAAATTGTTGCTAAAGTTCCTATTTGGTCAAAACCTTCAACAAGCATCCCTTCATGATCCAAATCTGTAAAACCCAATGGACCATGAACGGCTTTTAAACCTAATTCTTTAGCCCAATGTTCTACTTGTTCAATTAAGAGTTTTGCAATAGCTTCATCTTCTTCAAAATCAATCCAACCAAAGCGTAGGTATTGATTTTTCCATTTTTCAATGTATGCTTTATTTAATATGGCTGCAATTCTACCAACAACTTTATCGCCTTTATAAGCTAGCCAATATTTAGCATCACAGTAATCAAAAGCAGGGTTTTTGTCTTTACTTAGTGTTGCTTTTTCATCAAACTTTAATGGCGGAACATAGTAAGGATGATTTGCATATAAACGGTAAGGTAAGTCAATAAAAGCTTGTAATTCTTTTTTCGACCTTACTTCTTTAATTGTAATATTCATCCTATATTTTAACTTTAATTGTAGATATATATTCTCCTACTTCATTGCAAATACGCCTAGTTCGTTAGCTACTTTTTCAATTTTGTCTAGAGCCTCGTTTAACTGAGACTGTGTGTGAGTAGCCATCATTGACAAACGAAGCAAAGAGGAATCACTTTTAACAGCAGGAGAAACCACAGGATTTACAAATATTCCTTCATCAAATAATCTCTGGCAAAATTGGAATGTTAATTGATTATCTCTAATGTAAATTGGAATAATTGGTGTTTCAGATGTATTGATGTCAAATCCAAGTTCCATAAGCGATTTAGACATATAATTAGTGTTATTCCACAGAGCAGTTTGACGTTCAGGTTCGCTTCTTATGATTGATAGGGCAGCTTGTGCAGCAGCTACAGCACTTGGTGGAATACTAGCACTAAAAATCATTGGACGAGAAGTATGTTTTAAGAAATTAATTACCTCCTTAGTTGAAGCAATATAACCTCCTACAGATGCCAAAGACTTACTGAATGTTCCCATAATGATATCAACTTCATTTGTTAATCCAAAATGGCTAGAAGTTCCTCGTCCACAATCACCAATAACGCCCACAGCATGAGCATCATCACACATTAAAAGTGCTTCATATTTATTGGCAAGTTTAACAATTTCTGGTAAATCGCAAATATCACCTTCCATACTAAAAATACCGTCCATTACAATCATCTTAATGGTGTCTGTTGGAATGTTTTTCAGTAACCTTTCCAAATCCTCCATATCATTATGCTTGTATTTCAACACTTTTGAAAAAGATAATCTACTGCCCTCATAAATTGAGGCATGATTGAACTCATCCATTATAATAATTCCATTTCTGCCTGTAAATGCAGAAACAGTACCAAGATTTGCCTGAAAACCTGTTGTAAATACCAAAGCATCTTCTTTGCCAGTATAATCAGCTAATTGTTCCTCTAACTCAACGTGTAATTTAGATGTACCATTTAAAAATCTAGATCCTGAGCAACAACTACCATATTTTTCTAGTGCTAAGGCAGCAGCTTCCTTTACTTTTGGATGATTAGTTAGGCCCATATAACTATTAGAACCAAACATCAATAATTTTTTTCCATTAATAACAACTTCTGTGTCATTATTTTCTTCAATAGGTCTAAAATAAGGGTACAAACCAGCACTTTTCAATTCATTAGGAATTGTGAAAGCGTCAAATTTTTCGGCCAAACTTTTTTGAATCATAGTAACGTTTGTATGATGTATAAAATAGATAGAAATGCTTAACAAAAGCATAACTATCTTTTTCAGATTGTTACAAAAATATTGTTTATGCCTATAATTTGCAAATATATTAATGCGAAGGGCTTTTGATTTATTGTGAAATAGGATAATTTTTACTTTCCGATACAGAATTTAGAGAAAATAAAATCTAATTGTTCATCGTTGGTTACCTGTCCTGTAATAGTTCCAAGATAATGTAATGATTGCCTAATGTCCAATGCTAGTAGGTCTCCTGGAATATTTTGTAGCAAACCCTTTTCTATTTCTTGAAGAGAAAATGCCAGTTTTTTTAGTGCATCAAAATGACGGGCATTTGTTACAATTGTTGATTCGGTATTAATATTTCCTTTTATTGCCTTTGTTATTAAAGCCTTTTTTATTGCATCTATATTTTTATTTTCTTTAGCAATTATTGAAATAATTTCCTCATTTGTATCAATATTTTCAATAGATTTTATATCTGTTTTATTAGCAACTACTATGTATGGTTTTTTAAACGTATGAAGCCAATTTATTGTTTCACTTACATCACTTTCAACACTCGCATCAAAAAGATATAGTATGACATCTGCAATATTTGCTTTTTCATAGCTTTTGCCTACACCAATAGATTCTATTTCATCATTTGTATGCTCACGAATTCCGGCTGTATCAATTAATCGAAACAGTACACCATCAATATTAATTATCTCTTCAATAGTATCTCTAGTAGTTCCAGCAATGCTACTTACAATAGCTCTTTCTTCGTTTAACAATGCATTTAATAATGTAGATTTACCTGCATTTGGCTTACCAATAATAGCTACTTGCACCCCATTTTTAATTACATTCCCAAGTTCAAATGAATTAATAAGTTGGTAGGTTGATTTATTAATTTCTGTTATTAATTTTTTAAAAGCTGTTCTATCAGCAAATTCTACATCTTCTTGGCTAAAGTCTAGCTCTAATTCAATTAGTGCTGAAAACTTAATTAATTCTTCTCTTAGTGAATGTAAATCACTAGAAAAACCACCTCGAATATTTTTTAAGGCTGCATTTCTGCTAGCCTCTGTATTGCTTGCAATTAAATCTGCAACAGATTCTGCTTGTGCCAAATCAAGTTTGCCATTTAAAAATGCACGTTGTGTAAATTCACCAGCTTTCGCCATTCTAGCCCCAAGCGAAGTAATTATTTGTAGAATTTTTTCTTGAATAAATGGTGAACCGTGGCAACTTATTTCAACAACATCTTCTCCTGTATATGATTTTGGATTTTTGAACAAAGAAACCACCACTTCGTCTAAAATTTCACTATGGTATTGCAGCAACCCAACATGTAACGTATGCGAAGGTTGTTGTAATAAATCTTTAGAGGTAAATAATTGGTTTACTATGTTTATTGCTTTTTTACCACTTAATCTTATAACAGCAATTGCACTTTGCCCTGGTGCTGTTGCTAAAGCAACAATTGTATCATCCCATCCTGTTAAACTTCCTTCCATAAATCATTAATTATTACAAAAATAGATACTGTAAAAAGAAAAGTCTCGCCAAATTGACGAGACTTTTCTTTTTTAAAGACTTTTAATATTAATCCTCAACTTTTTCAAAAACAATTCTTTGTTTTTTTCTACTTTTTACCTGAATACCATTTTGTATTCCGGGTTTCCATTTTGGTCCTTTTTTAATGATTCTTACAGCTTCATCAATTGTTCCATAAGATTCGCTACCATTTGCCATTTGTCCTTGAACATCGCTAATATTTCCATCTTTATCTACAGTGAAAGAAACCTCAACTACATATCTACCAGCTGGGGCACCATTATCATTAACAACTTCACTGTTTAAGTTACGTTTCAAATAGTTTTGCCAAGCAGCTGCTCCACCAGGAAATTCAGACTCAATTTGAACAGCTGTAAACAATTTATCATAATCTTCTTCTTGTTTTACAGGCTCTGCACCTGTACTTGGTGCAACAACTGGTTGAACAACTTCGGTTTCTAATCCTTTTTGGTCAAAGCTACCGGTAGTCTTGTTCTCAATTTCTTTAATTTCTTTTACTTCATCCTCTTTCTTAACCTCTTCATCTTTTACAATTTTAGGTGGCGTAAATTTCGCTACCTCAATTTTAGGTGGTTCTACCACTTTTGGAGGTGGAGGGGGGGGAGGGGGTTCTTTTTTATCTTCTTTAAATTTATCAAGCTCAATCTCAGGAGCAGTGTTATCTACTACTACTTTTCCTGAATTCAAACCCATAATAAAAGAACTAAGAAAAATAAGTAAACAAACAGCTAGCATAATAAGCATAGCTTTTGTTATTCTTTTATTATAAGTCTTACGTAAATCATAAGCTCCATATTCTTTATTTCTGCCCTCAAAAATAATATCAAGAATATCGGCTGTTAATATTTTATTTATATCCATTGTGTAGTTTTTTAGATAATATTAAAAACTTAATTCTTTAATTTTTTGCAGTTCCTTCAGTTAACTTTATTGCAGTTTCTTCACCTTCAGCAATATAAACGTAAGCGTATTTTTTTACTGCATTTATAGCCATTTCATCTAAAATATCAATAAAGTTTCTGTAAGTACTTTCGCTATTTGGTTTTATCACTACCACAAAATCTTTGTCTAGGCAAGATGTTTGGTCACCTTTATGTTTAGCCCAAATTTCATTGCAGCCACCATCGTGAACATGTTTGCTAATAACTTCTCCTTTTTTTCTAATGATTTCGTTTCTGATAGCGTTTTCACCAGAAAAAGAGGCTGATTTAAAGTTAGAGCCATCTGGTAATAGTTGACCTTCGTAATAAAAAACGTGATTTTCTTTACCTAAAAGAATTGTTAGGGTACCACTCTCTTTAGATTTATTTTGATCCTCAGGTTTATCTGCATCTTTTGGGAGGTTCAACTTCATTGTTGTTGGAGTACTCATAGTATTCGTAAAAATGAAGAATGTAATCAAAAGAAAACCCAAATCAACCATTGGAGTTAAATCTACTCTTGTAGAAAGTTTTTTCGATTTTTTTACGCCCGGCCCTTTTTTATGTCCCCCGCCAGACGAGGTATCCATTTCTGCCATTGTAATATTTTTTTAATGTAAAATAATGTTATTCTTCTGTTCTTGCATTTTTATCGCCAGAATTCCATAGTTTCCATAATTCTGTTCCTACAGGTGCTGATTCTGGGTTTGTAACCATTTGAAATTTTAGTAAATCGTTGGTTTTAAATGCATCAACTATTGCTCTAAATGCGGGGTATTTTGCTTCGTTATCTCCCTTTAATAATAGATTAATTTTTTCGCCAGCATAAGCACTTTTTATTAAACGCATCCATTCAACCATTTCATTTAAACCTTTTGTCGTATCAACAGGAATTCCTGGTAGTGCAGCACCTGTTCTTTTATCTTCTGAAATTGAAAGAAAGGAATTCATACCAGCAAAAGGAGCTCCCCAAAATGTGGCTTTTGTAAAAGCTTTAACATCTAAATTCGGGTTGGTAGTGTTTTTGATAGCATTACCAACAAATTCTTTTTTGTCAACATTGTCCATACTGATAAAAACCTTGCCACTTGGATCAAGTGTTACAAGAACAACATCTTTTTGAGGTACTTTTTTGGCTGCTACTGACGTAGGAGGCGTAACGTGTATGGCTTCTGCGGGTTTTGCTTTTGTTGCTAATATAAAAAAACTAAGCAATAAAAAGGCAACATCGCACATTGCCGTCATATCAATATTTGTACTCTTACGAGGTAATTTGGCTCGGCCCATTGTTTTGTTTTTAAATTATTAATTAGATAATGTTTCGTGAAAATTCCACAAAATATTATTTATAATTTGCAGCAAAACTTTGAGTTAATGTAAATCCACTCTCATCAATACCATAAGTAATAGCATCAATCTTTGTAGTGAAAATATTGTAGAAAATAATTGAAACTGCCGATGTACCAATACCTAAAGCAGTATTATAAAGAGCCTCAGAAATACCTTGAGACAATTCTTTAGCAGCATCTCCACCACCTTCATCACTTAATTTACCAAATGAACGTATCATACCCATTACAGTACCTAATAAACCTAATAAGGTAGCAACTGATGCAATAGTAGATAAGAATACTAAGTTTTTTTCAAGCATTGGTAATTCTAAAGCCGTTGCTTCTTCAACTTCTTTTTGAATATTAAGAACTTTTTGGTCTGTTGCTAATTCATTATTACCAATCATTTCTTTGTATTTGCGTAAACCAGCTTTCATAACATTACCTACACTACCTTTTTGTTTATCGCATTCAGCCAAAGCTTTGTCAACTTCTTTGTTAGCTAAGTGATATTGAACTTTTCTAATAAACTCTGCAATATTGCCTGTACCGCTAGCTTTTGATACAGTTAAAAATCTTTCAATTACAAAAGTTAATACAGTTAAAAAACAACCAATCAAAATTGGAACTATAATACCACCTTCATACATTTTTGCTAAGTTTCCTTTAGGTCCTTTGTGACTTGGCCAAAAACCACCAGCTTTATCTGGGTTAACGAAGTTGCCTTCAGAACCAATAATAAAACGCCAAATGATGTACCCAAGAAGAATACAAGCTAAAGGTGCTATCCAAGAAATAGCATTGCTAGATTTGTGAGGCTGTACTGATGTAGTTGCTTTTGCTGCTGTTGGTTTAATGTCAGACATAATACAATCGATTTTTTGTTTTTAAAAATTTATGTTATTAAAATATTTGAGTTGGCAATTTTACTGTAAAAAGTTGTACAAAATCAAATCTTACCAAAAATTAATTTTAGATGAGATGTAAAAAGTATTGATTTTACATAAGCAAACGTTTGAAATTTTTTATTATGATATTTGGCACGCATAGTATTTATAATACACAACTAAAAAGGCCTCGCAAATTCGAAGCCTTTTTAGTTATATATTTGGTATTTTGATTAGTGTGCAGTTGCAGGCGGCTTTGGAGCTTCAACAGTAACATCAACAACTTCTATATCAAAAATTAAGTTTGAATTTGCTGGCATTCCAGGTCCTTCTCTATCTCCATAAGCCAATACAGCTGGAATTAATAATTTCCCCTTACCGCCTTTAGCAAAATATTTCATCGCATCATCCATTCCTGGAATAACACTGTTTTGAGTACCAGCAACACCAACAGCAATTTCAAGTGGTTCAGTATGTTTTGCATCAGTACCCATATTTGCATCAAAAACTTTACCATTCAGTAAATAACCTTTGTACATTATTTTAACTCTTTTGCCACTATCAGCTTTCATTCCAGTTCCTTCGTTTAGAACTGATACCAAAGTCCCTAATGGGGATTGTATAAATTTGATATTGTTTTTTGTAGCATACTCTTTCAATTCTTTGGTTTGCTTTTCTATTAGTACTTTATTTTTTGCTTCTCTTTCTTTGGTTTCTTTTTCTCTTTCAACTTTTGTTCTTGCTTCCTCTTTTTTCATTTCTTCCTGGTAATCTGGTTGTGTTAATGAGTCATTAGCAAAAACTTTCAAAATTTCAACTCTACCTTTTATAGTGCCTCCTTTTTTAAACAATTTGTCGTAGCCAGGAATTTGGCCTAAATTTTTAAGTGTATCAATATTCATAACAAAATCCACTTTGTCTCCTACTGAAAGTTTAGTAATAATTTCAGTGAAATTGTGTTTAGGTAAACGTACAGTATCAACTGGCATATAACCAGGCATTTTACCAAAATTACTATTTATGATGGTGTCTTTTGAGCCATTTTGCATTTTATATTCTATATAAAATTTCACAAATTGTCCCTGTTTTACTTTCTCTTTACCACTACCGTGAGTTACTTTATAGGTTAGTCCAGAGGCTGTTTTTTCGTACTTGCTGTTGCAAGAAGAAATAATAAATGTTGTTGCTAAAAAGGCAACAACTAATTTAATTTTTGTTAAGTTCTGCTTCATATTGTTTTATAACAGTTAAAAAATGATTGTATGTTTTTTCTAGCGAGTCGCTGCTTCGTCCACCTGCAGCCATTATGTGTCCACCACCTTCAAAATTTGTGCGTGCAAATACATTTACGTCAAAGCCTCCTTTGCTTCTAAAGCTCCATTTTCTTTCTTCATCTCTATCAATCACAATAGCTGCAAGCCTAATGCCTGTAATGCTTTGCATATAATTTACCAAACCTTCAGTATCTCCAGTTTTAATATCATATTTTTTTAAATCGCTTTTAGGAATACACATCACTGCAGTATTGTATTCGTAAAAAACTTCCATTCTGTTTAGCAATGCATTGCCAATAAATCTTAGTCTGTTTTCTAAAAAATTATCAAACATATAGTCATGAATGGCAGTATGTTTTAATCCTAGATCTAAAAAATGAGCCACCATTCTGTGCACGGATGCAGTAGTAGAAGCAAATCTAAAAGAGCCTGTATCTGTCATTGTACCTGTATATAAACAAGTAGCAATATCAATATTTATTTTATCTTGATAACCGGCATCTACAATAAAATCATACACCATTTCGCAAGTGCTACTTTTGGTTGTTTTACTTATTCCATAAGTAAAAGCTTCTTCTTGTGGTTGTTGATGGTGGTCTATTAAAACCTTAACACAGCTTGCATTTGCAATGCTTGGTTCAAGATGTTTAATGCGAGAGAGTGTATTAAAATCAAGGCAAAAAATAATGTCGGCTTCGGCAATAATATTTTTGGCTTTATGTTGTTCTTTTTCAAAATCTAATACATTATCAATACCTGGCATCCAAGTTAAAAAATCTGCCCAATTCGTTGGTGAAATTACTTGAACACTGTGCCCTAAACCTGTTAAAAAATGGTACAATCCTAATGAAGAACCCATTGCATCTCCATCAGGTTTTTGGTGTGTAGTGATAACAACTTTTTTTGGTTGTTTTAAAAAAGGAAAAAAGGCCTCGATCGATTGCATAATAAGCGGCAAATGTAGGGGAAAACAATGTTTGGGGTTTTAATCATTTAAACAATCAAAACTTTCCTAATCACTAATATTGCAAACCTTAATCAACAATCTAAATTAAATTAATGAATACACTAATTTTTGCTACTAATAATCAACATAAAGTTGATGAAATAAGAACTGTAATTGGGACTATGTTTGAAATTATTACTCTTGCTGAAGCAGGAATTAATATTGATATACCTGAACCCTTTGACACAATTGAGGAAAATGCAGCAGAAAAATCTTCTTTTATTTATTCGCTAACTGGAAAAGATTGCTTTGGAGAAGATACTGGGCTAGAAGTTGCAGCTTTGAATGGGGAGCCAGGTGTTAAAAGTGCTAGATATGCTGGTGATGGAAAAAGTTCATTAAAAAATATTGAAAAATTGTTGTTGAACTTGCAAGGTGAAAGTAATAGAGAAGCACAGTTTAAAACAGTGATTTCTTTAATACTAAATGGAGAAAAGTATGCTTTTGAGGGAATTTGTAAAGGCAAAATAGTTGAACACCTAAAAGGTACTGATGGATTTGGATATGACCCTATTTTTATACCAGATGGTAGCCACAAAACATTTGCTGAAATGACAATGGAAGAGAAAAACATTTATAGCCACAGAAGAAAAGCAACAGACAAACTAATTGCGTTTTTAAAAGGCTAATAGAATATACCTTAATTTCACAAAAAACAATTTTATGAAGCTTACTGTAAACACATCTTTCAAAAACATTATAGGTATAGCAATTCTTTTTTCTTTAACTATAACATCTTGCACAAAATCATCAGATGGGGTAGAAGCTACTACTAATGTTGCTGTAAAATTAGATACAATGAATTTGGCTTATGGCACAGATTTGAACCAAAAAATGGATATGTATTTGCCTGCTAATAGAAGCGATGCCAATACGAAAGTTTTTGTTTTAATACATGGTGGAGCTTGGAGTGCTGGCGACAAAAGTGATTTTGCAACATTGATTCCTGCTTTGCAAAGTGGCTTAACAAACTATGCAATCATTAACATTAATTATCGATTGGCTGCCCCTCCATCTACCAACCTTTGGCCTACACAACAAACTGATGTAAATGCTGCATTTGATTATATTGTTTCTAAGGCTAATTACTATCACTACAATGCTAATAAAATTGCTGTAATGGGTGCTAGTGCTGGAGCACATTTGGCTATGTTGAAAGCCTACCACTATAATACAGAGAATAGAATTAAAGCAGTGGTTGACTATTTTGGCCCAACAGATATGTCAGATTTATATAATTTTCAAGTAGGTGTTCAAAAGCAATTATTTGAATTATTTATGGGTGGCACACCTGCTACAAATGCTAGTGTGTATGCAAATGCAAGTCCTTTAACATTTGTTACAGCTTCAGTTCCACCAACTATTATTTTTCATGGAACTGCCGATGCTGTTGTTCCTTATTCACAAAGTGTAAGGTTGAAAACTGCATTAACTACAGCTGGTGTTGTTAATGAATATAATGAATATGCTGGTGAACCTCATGGTCAGTTTAACACAACAAATACGTTTGATGCAGCTACCAAAACATTGTCTTTTACACAAGCACATGTTCAGTAAATGAGGTGTTAAATAATGTTTACTTCTCTTTCTAAATGCACTTTAAATTTATTGTAAACACTTTCAATAATTTCTGAGCTTAAACTATAAATTTCGCTACCAGTTGCATTGCCATAGTTTACTAAAACCAATGCTTGCTTGGCGTGGCACCCTGCGTCATTTTTTCTAAATCCTTTCCAGCCACATTGTTCTATAAGCCAGCCTGCTGCTAGTTTGTATTGATTATTGTTTGCAGGATAAACTGGCATAGTAGGGTATTTAGCTATTAGTTGCTGATAAAGAGTTTCATCAACTACTGGGTTTTTAAAAAAGCTACCTGCATTACCAATTTCTTTAGGGTTTGGTAGTTTTGATGAACGAATATTTATTACAGCATCAGAGATGTTTTTAATGCTTAATTCTTTACACCCCATTTTTTCTAACTCTTGTTCAATAGCACCATAACGAGTGTTGAATGATGGTTGTTTATTCAATTTAAAAGTAACACTTGTAATAATGTAATGACCCTTCAATTTCCTTTTAAAAACACTTTCCCTATATCCAAATGCACAGTCATTTAAGCCAAATTTTTCTATTTTATAATCAGCAATATTCATTGCTTCTAATTCAAAAAAAATGTCTTTTAATTCCACACCATAAGCACCAATATTTTGCAAAGGTGCAGCACCAACAGTGCCAGGAATAAGGCTTAAATTTTCGGCTCCAGCATAATTATTTTTTATGCAATGCAAAATGAATTGATGCCATATTACACCAGCAGCAGCTTTTACATAATAATTGTTTTCATCTTCATTAATTAATTCAATACCCGATATATCATTTTTTAAAACAATTCCATCAAAATTTTGTGTAAATAAAATATTACTTCCACCACCCATTATCAATGAAACCATCTTGTTATTGGTGCCGTAATTTACAAGCTCAGCAAGTTCATTTGTATTGCTAAAAGTAGCAAAGTATTTTGCTAATACATTTATACCAAAAGTATTGTAGGGTTTTAATGGTATGTTCTGTTTAAGATTCATTGAAATAAAATGTTATCTACAAATAAACGAATAACAGCCTTAATATGTTTTGTAAATATTAACTTGTATTATTTGTTTTTTTATGGAATGGTTTCTGCAAATTTGTAACAGCATCTAACAATGCAAAAACAAATCTAACATTATGAGTCGCATTTGCCTTTTTCCTGGAACATTTGACCCTGTTACTTTAGGACACACTGATATTATTGACAGGGCATTGCCTTTGTTTGATAAAATAATTGTTGGTATAGGGATTAATACAAGTAAAACTCCTATGTTTTCTGCAAATCAAAGAATGGAATGGTTGAACGAAATTTATAAAAATGATGATAGGGTAACTTGTGTAACTTATGAGGGGCTAACTATACATTTTTGCCAAAAAATAGGAGCTAATTTCATTTTAAGGGGCATTAGATATGTAAGTGATTTTGAGTATGAAAAAACCATTGCAGATGCCAATAGAACTTTAGATAAAAATATTGAAACAGTTTTTTTAACCTGCGAACCAAAATTTACTTCTGTAGCATCAACGATTGTTAGAGATATTATAAAAAATGGCGGTAATGCTGCACCTTTTTTGCATCAAGTAGTTATTGATTCATTGAAAAAGTAGCTATTATATTTGCCAAATGAAGATTCACTACGAACTAGAAAATCTACCACAATTCAACAAAGCAGTTATTACAATTGGCACTTTTGATGGGGTGCATAATGGACATAAAAAAATATTAGAACAATTACAACAAGAGGCTGCAGCAATTAATGGAGAAACTGTTGTGGTAACTTTTCATCCTCATCCAAGAAATATAGTTGGCGATACATCTGGTGTTAAATTGCTAACAACACTAACAGAAAAAATAGAATTACTAAACGCCCAAAAAATTAATCATTTAGTAGTTATTCCTTTTAACGATGATTTTGCTAATCTTTTGGCAGATGAATATGTAACCAATTTTCTTTACAAAAAGCTACATCCACATACATTAATCATTGGTTATGATCATCAATTTGGAAAAGGGAGAAAAGGAAATTATGAATTGCTTGAAGAGTATGGTGCTAGACTTGGATTTAATGTAAAAGAAATTCCTAAACAAGTGCTACAACAAGCTGCAATAAGTTCAACAAGGGTAAGAAAAGCATTGTTGCATCAAGATATTGAAACAGCAACACTTTTACTAGGGTATGATTATTTTTTTGAGGGAACAATTATTTATGGAGATCAAATTGGCAGAACAATTGGTTATCCAACGGCAAATATTCAAATTAATAATGACGAAAAATTAGTACCCGGTGATGGCGTTTATGCTGTGCAAGTATCAATAAATAGTGCAAAATATAAAAACCAGTTTTTTGGAGGAATGATGTATATTGGTAGTAGGCCAGTAGTTAATGGAAAAAGAAGGGTTATTGAAGTAAATATTTTTGATTTTGATGATGATATTTACGATGAAACGATGCGTGTTTCTGTGAAAAAATACATTCGTGGTGATATGCCTTTAAATGGGTTACACGCATTAAAACAACAATTGGCAATTGATAAATCCAATTGCCAACAAGTATTGATGTAACAAATTATTTTTTTAAATCTAAATTTATTAAAGTTCTTAAACCAATAAATGAGGTATAATTAGTTTCACTAGCTGTAGATTCAAACAACTCATACCTCATACCTATATCTAATTTTGGAGTTACTAAAAAGCCAAAACCTAAAGCAAAAGCGAAGCCACCTACACTACCAGGATAATCATCTTTAATTTTTAATACAAATGCCTTGGTGTAACCAGCTTCTAATTCAGTATTAAATTTTTTATTCATAAAGTATTTGTATCCTACTTTAATTGGCAAAATTGTTAACGAGGGAGTTGCAACATTGACATTGGTAACTACACCTGGTACTTGTAAAACATCTGCAATATTGCCAGCTCTACCAGAAAAAGCCAATACACCCAAAGTTCCTGTAAAATAGTTTTTGTTTCCTGTTGGAAATAAAACTTTGGCACTACCACCAAAACCTAAGTTATATGCTTGATAAGCTTGAGCAGTAGCCATTACACCAGCTTCTGCAGCAATTGAAAATTGAGTTGTTCTTTTTTGAGCTTGAGCACTTAAAGTAATAACAGAAAGTAGAATTAAGATTGCTTTTTTCAAGTTGAATTATTTTAATTTTTAATGACTGTAAAAATATGGGAATAGTTTAAATAAAAAAACCTCGCAATTGCGAGGTTTTTTTATTTATTGATAAACCAATAATTATTTTCCGCCTAAGTGAATTTGGAAACCTACATTAACACCGAAGTTAGATGTTGCATCAGCAGCATCTTTAACTTTTAAAGATGAGTATCCAACAGTAGTTTCTAGAGCAACGTTTTTAGTTAAGAAGAAAGCTGGACCAGCTTTAATTCCCCAAGCAGTTGAACTAACTGAAGTACCACCTTCTGGTTTGTAACTTCCAAAACCAATGTTTGCGTGAGCAAATAATTTTGCATTCTTACCCATTTCAGCGAAATAGTAACGTACCATAGGTCCGAAATTAAAAGAAGAATGATGCTTAGACTCAGACTCTAATGATACACTTAAACCAGCAGCAAGGTTATTTGAGAAAAAATAACCAGCATTAGGGCTAATGTTTAATGTACTAACAGCATCAGCTGACCCTGTTTTTTCAGAATTAAAACCTGCAGAACCTCCAACTAACCAATTTCCTTTTGAAGTTTGAGCGAAACTTGTTCCAGCTACTAAAGTAGCAATTGCAATTGTGAAAATTTTTTTCATGATTTTTATTTTTTTGTGGTTAATAAAGTGCAAATAAAACATCACAATTTTAAATATCCTACAAAAAAATGTTAAATTTTTTTTATACAATAAATTCTGAAATTCAACGTTGTCAACTATCTAGCTATGTTAACAGCTCTTTTTTCTCTAATAACTGTAACCTTAATTTGGCCAGGGTAAGTCATTTCTGTTTGAATTTTCTGTGCTATTTCAAAACTTAATTTGTCACTATCATTATCACCTACTTTTTCTGCTTCAACAATTACACGTAATTCTCTTCCTGCTTGAATGGCGTAAGCTTTTTCTACACCAGAATAATCCATTGCTAATTTTTCAAGGTCTTTAATACGTTGAATGTATTGCTGCATCATTTCTCTTCTAGCACCTGGTCTTGCACCACTAATAGCATCACAAGCCTGAATAATTGGAGATATCACAAAAGTCATTTCCATTTCATCATGGTGGGCACCAATGGCATTTACAACTGCTGGGTTTTCGCCATATTTTTCAGCAAGTTTTGCACCCAATAAAGCATGGCTTAATTCTGTTTCTTCATCTGGTACTTTACCAATATCGTGTAGTAAACCTGCACGCTTAGCCAATTTAGGGTTTAAGCCTAATTCACTAGCCATAATTGCACATAGGTTTGCAGTTTCTCTGCTGTGCATTAATAAGTTTTGACCATAAGAA
>JBMLRA010000094.1:47096-48639 GCA_049241265.1 Chitinophagaceae bacterium | reverse complement strand
GCTTATTTATTTTAGCAGCAATATTGCATTTATGAAGAAACATTTAATTGGATTTCTTTTCTCCTTATTCGTTATAAATATAGTTGCTGCACAGCAACCAATTATTAACACCAGCACTGATATTTATTTACAATTAAAAAAATTAAAAGTATTGGGAAGTGTGCTTTACATAGCTGCTCATCCTGATGATGAAAATAACACATTGCTGCCATATCTGGCAAAAGAAAAAATGTATCGCACAGCATATTTAAGTTTAACACGTGGCGATGGTGGACAAAATTTAATTGGTAGTGAACAAGGCGTTGATTTGGGATTAATAAGAACACATGAATTATTAGCAGCCAGAAAAATTGATGGTGCTGAACAATATTTTTCTCGTGCTTATGAATTTGGTTACAGTAAAACAAGTAATGAAACTTTACATATATGGGATAGTGTTAAAGTGTTGAGTGATGTGGTGTGGATGATTCGTAAATTTCAACCAGATGTCATTATTACAAGGTTTCCCCCAGATTCAAGGGCTGGACATGGACACCATGCTGCTAGTGCTATTTTAGCAAATACTGCATTTGATGTTGCTGCCGATTCAACTAAGTTTACTGAACAATTTAATTATGGTGTAAAGCCATTTAAAGCAAAACGCATTGTTTGGAATACTTACAATTTTGGCAGCTTTAATACCACAGCAGAAAATCAATTGAAAATAGATATTGGTGGATATAATGCTTTGCTAGGTAAAAGTTATGGTGAAATTGGTGCAGAAGCAAGAACAATGCACAAAAGTCAGGGTGAAGGAAGACCAAGACGCAGAGGACCTTTGTTTGAATATTTCTCTCACACAGCTGGTGATACAGCCAAGACAGATTTATTTGATGGGATAGATGTGAGTTGGAAAAAGATTCCTAATGGTAGTAAAATTGAAGGTGTGATAGATTTGATTATTTCGAGGTATAATTTTGAAAAACCTGAAGCAAGCATATCAAGCTTAGTGCAGTTGTATAAAGGAATTCAAGCTACTCAACCAAGCAATTGGAGAGATAAAAAATTACAAGAATTACAAAATATTATTGAAGCTTGTAGTGGTTTATTTGTTGAAGCAACAACAAGTCAGGAATATGTGGTGCAAGGCGATTCGTTAAAAGCTACATTCTTTATAAATAACAGAAAAGGTGTGAATGCATCTTTAAAAAAGATTGAAATGGAAGGTATGGATTCTGCATTCTCTAAACCCTTACTGGCAAATGAAAATGTGAGTTTCACAAAGAGTTTTTATGTTCCTCAAGATAAACCTTTAACACAACCTTATTGGCTGCAAGAACCACAAGAAAAAGGAATGTTTGTAGTAAAAAATCAAACACTTATTGGCAATGCAGATAGTAAACCTGCGTATGAATTAAACTTTACTGTAAATATTGAAGGAGTAAATTTCATTATTCCAAAATCTGTTCAATATAAATATGTTGATCCTGTGAAAGGTGAGCTGTATCAACCTTTGCAGGTTTTTCCTATTGCAACTGTTGAGGTAGATGATGAGGAGAAGATG
>JBMLRA010000094.1:5725-46996 GCA_049241265.1 Chitinophagaceae bacterium | reverse complement strand
CTATGTTCAGACAATTACCTGCTGGCGTGGCAGGTGCTTACAGATTAATGGCTAACTTAATCGCTTTGCCACAAAACAAAAACTAATGAATCAAAGAAAATTAATAACAGTAATAGTACTTGTACTTATTGGGTTATTTATTGGTACAAGAATAAAAATGGTAAAGATTGGTTTAGTAATGGGTTTAATTTTAGGGCTACTTGGTGGTAGTTTATTAAGCAATAAAATCAATGAAAAATAATAATAACAATATTCCCATTTTTAAATCTTGGAAGCAATGGTATGTGTTTGTCATTGTAGTCTTGGTTGTGCTCATCATCCTATTTTCATTGTTTACTAAATATTTTTTATGAGCAATTTAGATTGGCTTGTACTTTCACTCACACTACTTTTTATTATTAGCTACGGCTTATTTAAAAGTCGTACTTCAAAAAATCTTGATGGTTATTTTTTAAGCAATCGTTCAATGCCTTGGTATTTGGTTTTATTAAGTATTATGGGCACTCAGGCTAGTGCTATTACCTTTCTTTCAGCCCCAGGACAAGCTTTTACAGATGGAATGCGTTTTGTGCAATACTATTTTGGTTTACCTATTGCAATGGTGGTTTTGTGTATCACTTTTGTTCCACTATTTAGCAAGCTAAAAGTATTTACTGCCTATGAATTTTTAGAAAAGAGATTTGATATTAAAGTAAGAACTTTTACTGCATTTTTATTTTTATTGTCACGAGGCTTGTCAACAGGAATCAGCATTTATGCACCTTCCATTATATTATCTTCATTAATGGGCTGGGATATTTTTTACACAAATATTGTAATGGGTGGTATGCTTATTATTTATACAATGAGTGGTGGGGCAAAGGCTGTTGCATATACACAAACCCTTCAACTTATTATTATTTTTTGTGGAATGTTTGCTGCTGGTTATTACATCATCCATTTATTACCTGACAATGTAAATTTTGTTGATGCATTAAAGATTAGTGGAGCAAATGGAAAATTGAACGTAATAACAACTGGATTTAATAAAAATGGATTTGACTGGAAAGATAAATACAATATTGTAAGCGGTGTTATTGGTGGTTTTTTTTTAGCATTAAGTTATTTTGGAACTGATCAAAGCCAAGTAGGACGCTATCTTACAGCCAAAGATGCCACAGAAAGTAAAATTGGATTATTAATGAATGGATTGGTAAAAGTACCAATGCAATTTTTTATTTTATTGCTGGGTGCATTACTTTTTGTGTTCTATCAATTTAAGCCAATGCCTATTTATTTTGACAAGGCTGCTGAAACAAAAGTTTATCAAACTGCGTACAAAGATTCAATGCAGCATGTACAAAATGCTTACAATATGGTACAACTACAAAAACAGGATTTAAGTATTGAATATATCAAGACAAACCAAATTGACACTAAATATAAAATTCAAAATCTAAAGTTTAAAGAAGATTCTTTAAGAACTCTTGCTTCACATTATGCTAAAGTATCCAAAGCATCTGTAGATGGCAAAGACACAAACTATATCTTTTTGAGATTTGTAGTTGACAATCTTCCAAAAGGGTTAGTAGGTCTGCTTATCGCTATTATTTTTTTAAGTGCCTGGGGCAGCATTGCAGCAGCATTAAACTCTTTGGCAAGTTGTAGTATGATAGATTTCCATTTGCGATTTTCTAAAACAGAATCATCAGATAGCAAACAATATAATTTATCAAAATATTACACATTAGCTTGGGGCATTTTTTGTGTTATAGTGGCAGAACTAGCTACAGGAATTGGTAGTTTAATTGAAGCTGTAAACATACTCGGTTCTTTATTTTATGGAGTTATTTTAGGAATATTTCTGGTGGGTTTTTATTTCAAAAAAGTACAATCAAAGGCTGTATTTATTGCCGCCATTATTTCAGAAACTATCATCATCACTCTATTTATTTTAGACAAAATGAATATTATTGGGCTTGGATTTTTATGGTTAAATGTTGTGGGAGCTTTGTTGGTTGTAGGTTTTAGCATACTCGTACAAATAGCCTATAAAAACACTTATCTTCACCGCTTTAAAAATAACAGTAATGAGTAACGATTTACAAAAACCAATAATTGGTTTTTCATGTGGCGACTTGAATGGTATTGGCATTGAAATAATTATTAAATCTCTTTCAAACAGTGAGATTTTAAATATTTGTACCCCTGTAATTTTCGCAAGCAATAAAAGTATTAATTTCTATCGTAAAACTTTGCCAGAAGCGAATATGAGTTTTAACAACACAAAAGATTTTAGTAAACTAAGCCATAAACAAATCAACATCTTCAATGTTTGGGAAGAAGATGTAACTATTACCCCTGGTGCATTAAATGAAGTTGGTGGAAAATATGCTTTGCAATCTTTAGAAGCAGCAACTGAAGCATTAGCTGCTGGCAATATTGATGCTTTAGTTACAGCACCAATACACAAAAAAAATATACAGTCTGATACATTTAAACATAGTGGTCATACACCTTATTTTAAAGAATATTTTGCAGCAAAAGATGTGTTAATGCTAATGGTTGCAGAAAATATAAAAGTGGGTTTGGTAACAGAACATATTCCTGTTTTGGAAGTTGCAAATGCCATTAGCAAAGAAGCTATTCTTTACAAATTAAGAATAATGAATGGCTGCTTAAAAGAAGATTTTGGAATAGATAAACCACGCATTGCAGTATTGGCTTTAAATCCACACGCTGGCGATGAAAGCCTTATTGGCAAAGAGGAAGAAACAATTATTAAACCTGCTATTAAAGAGGCAAAACAAAGTATGTTGGTATTTGGTCCCTATAGTTCTGATGCTTTTTTTGCACGTGGACAATATGAAAATTTCGATGCTGTTTTAGCAATGTATCACGATCAAGGATTAATTCCATTTAAATCATTAGCCATTGGCGAAGGTGTAAATTATACAGCTGGTTTGCCTGTCATTCGCACAAGCCCAGACCATGGAACTGCATTTGATATTGCAGGTAAAGGTATTGCCCATCACGAATCATTTTTAGCTGCTATTTTTGAAGCAATTGATATAGTAAGAAGAAGAAATAGTTTTGGCGAAGCAAGACAAAATCCTTTAAGAAAAATGAGTGCTAGATTGATTGCAAATGCTGTAGATGAATAAGCAAATTTGATAATGAACAAATATTTTTCTTTTTCAAATGCAAGTATCTCTTATACTGATACTGGCATAGGAAACATTGTTTTATTAATACACGGCTTTGGTGAAGATGCTTCTGTATGGAACTTTCAGAAAGAATTTCTAAATCAAACTTACAGGGTCATTATCCCAAATTTGCCTGGCTCTGGAAATTCAGAAACATTACTCAATGAAAATATTTCTATAGACGATTACGCCACTTGCATCTACAGTTTAGTTGAGCATTTAAAATTAGAAACAACTACAAAAATTGCTATGTTTGGTCATAGTATGGGTGGCTATATCACTTTAGCTTTTGCAAAACTATTTCCCAAAAAACTAAGTGCATTTGGTTTAATTCACTCAACTGCTTTTGCAGATAGTGAAGAAAAAAAGCAGGTTCGTTTACGTGGTATTGAAACTATAAAAGAATATGGCAGCTATTCGTTTCTTAAAAACACTATCCCCAATTTATTTGCAAATCAGTTTAAACAAAAACATTTTAGTGTTGTAGAAAAATTAATTAATAAGAGTAAAATCTTTACCAATGCTACATTACAGCAATATTATATAGCAATGATGAATAGGAAGGATACAACAAGTGTTTTAAAAAATGCTACTGTACCAGTTTTGTTTATTATGGGAACTGAAGATATTGCTGCCCCTTTAAATGACGTTTTACAACAATGCCATTTACCACAACAATCACATATTTGCGTACTAGAAAATGTTGGGCATATGGGTATGTTAGAAACTCCCAATAAAGTAAACAATGCTATTGAAAAAATTTTACAACTGCTTTACTAAAACAATCTTAGCTCTATCAGCTTTATACATTTCATCATAAAATTTTACTAAATCAGTATAATCGGATGGTGGGAATTTATTGACTTCTTGTTGGTAATAACGTACTGCTTTAATAACTGAATTATTGAAAGAAAAAGTTATTCTATAGTTCCCGAATTTGTTTACAACATCAATTGCTTTTGGAATTGACTCAACAGCATAACCTGTTGGTACTTTTATTTCAACACTATCAACTTCAGTATAAGCCTTTTTATAAACGATATCAAATAATCTAGGTTTATCGCTCTTTAGTTTATTTTTTTTGTTGAAAATATTAGCAACTACAAACATCCTTTTACCAGATACTGCTGCATAAGCTGGTGCTGTAATATCAATAATTTCGTTTATTTTAGGTATTTTCCCTCTAACTTCTTTTAACTCTAACTTATCTATACTATAAGTTGGCAAATCAATTTCTTTATTCAACAATTTCAATCTCTCTTGTTCAGATAAATCATTTAATAAACTGTGATGAAACTCTTGTAGAAGCCCAGTATAAACAGCTTTATTTTTAATTACTAAATCTCCTTTTTCATTTAATTCGCCTTGTGAAAATCGTTGCTCAACATTTTCACTGGCAATAAATTTGGTGGTATTCACAACTACACCACCTTTATCAGTAATCATCAAAGCTTTTCTATTTCCTGTGAAACTACCTGTATAACCAGCACTTTCTGTTTGGCTTGTACATTCTAACCACATTGTATCTTTTGGTAATGGGACACAAGTAATAATGTGATTGAAATGTGTTACAGGAAAGGCTTCATCAAGTCCATTTCCTATTTCTTTTTCACCAGATTTTATAATTGTGTAATACCCATAAATGTTGGCTTCTTTCAAAAGTGCAATCATAAAATTACTCAAAGCTTTACAGTCACCATATTTTTTTTCAGCAACAAAATTGGCTGGCAAGGGTTGCCATCCTCCTATGCCAAGTTGAATGCTAATGTATCGTGTATTGTGCTGTAAATATTCATATAATAATCTAACTTTTTCTTCATCACTTTTTACATTATCAACCAAAGCGTGAACAGCAGATTTTATGTTATCAGGCAAATTGTTTCTTCCTTCATTCAATAGAATTTGAAATTTTCCTAGGTCACTCCAAGTTGCCATATCTCCTTTAAACCCCTCAATTAAAAATTTAGTTGGAGCAATAATAACACTTGGTAATACTTGGTTCCAACTTGGCATAAATATTTCACTTTCTAACCCTTTAAAATTTTGTAGTTCCCAAGTATATCTAATTTTTTTATTAGTTGCTATTGATGGTTTTTCGGCAAAGCTAATTTGCTTAAATCGTAACTCGTAATCCAAAGGAACCTCAACAGTAAATTTACTATGCTGTACTGAAAATCTTGTATCCATTACTGGACTCCAAACAGGTAAATAATAAATACCGTCATATGATTGTTCATCTTCAAACTCAACTGTGTAAGGATAAATTTTGTGTGCAAATGAAAATGCCTTTACTCTGTTGTCGGTTAAAAAATTATTACCATCAGCTTTAACATCATAAATATCTCTGCGTTTTAACGACTTAATCTTAACGCCATTACCATCATAAAGTGTTGCTGATATATCACTCAAACTTTTCAAATTATCGTACTGATTTGTATATTGAGCAAATACATCTGCATTTTCATTTAAAATTGTAATGGCGTATTTATGCTTAACAATTGCTTTATCAATATCAACTATTAATACATCCAAGTTTTCTTTTCTTAAAACAGCATCTACATCTTGCTTTAACGAATCGGGTATTAGGTTTGAGGCATATTCTTGACAATTTGAATTGAGGGAAGTCAAGATTAATAAAAAAAAGATTATTGATTGTCGCATTAAATTTATTTTACTTTTTTGAACACAATTTGCTCTGCTTGTTTATTTATCATCAAACCAAAAAAGCTACGCAGAGATTCATAATCATCTGCTTCATAATTTGATTTTTCTAATTTGAACTTACATCTCAATTGTATTCTCCCGCTTTTATTAGTAATAAGGTATTCAAACAAACCTTCGTTTTCGTTTAGTTTAGAACGAACACTTTTAGGCATTTCGTCAACAACATATCCCTTTGGAATTTCCATATCAAGAATATATGTTTCATCTATCAAAAAAGGCATTTCAACAGGGCATACTCTTTTCTCGGCTTTAAAAATATTTTCCTTCGTAATTTCAGCTAATAAGGGATTAAAGTAAATAATATCATCATCACCAATACTAAATTTCATATCATATTTCACAGCAATTGGCTCATCATAATTTTTCAAATTTTCTATTTCTTCATTCTCTGTTTTCACTTCAAAAGAATAGCCCTTAGTTATCTTACTAAAAAATGCCTTGGTATTGTTTTGTGATAACTCTTCTCTTACCGAATTTGATTCTTGAAGCCCTAATCTTGATTCAAAAGAAGCTTCCATTTTATTACTATCGTTGTTTGCAATAAATATAGTTGTGGTTTTACTTTCTCTTAAATAATCGGCTGAAAGGTTAATTAAATTAGGTATTTGCGTAATCACTCTACCATAACCATTGTAACAGAAAGATGGTAACTTACCAAAACCATTTTTTGAATTTGAAGCATCTAAATAGTAAATTGTACTATCAAAATTTAATTGGCAAATAGTATAATCAAACTCATTTAACATAGCAGTAGTTTCAGTTATTTTTCCATTTCCCCTTGTGCTTAAAATCACAGGCTCAGCAGTAAAACCTTTACTTTTTAACATTGCTGTAAGCAATAAATTAATATCGGCTACGCTACCTTTTTTTTGCTTGTATATTTTCTTAACATCATCAGAAAGTAAAATAGCGAAGTGATCATCACACATAAACTCATCCCTTACAGATGTAAATATTTTCTTTGCAGCATCAATTCCAATTGTTTCACCTACAATTTTTGTTGCCTCATTTTCAACCCACTCATTTTTTTCCTTGTCAAACAATTGCCCAAACCATTCTGATTTTAATAAATCGCTTGCTGTTTGAAACCAAGATTTAATTACTTGATAGGAATTTATTTCCGAGTATCTAATTGAATGTAATTGAAAATTAAACGCTGTTATATATTGAGAATGATTGGCAACAAAACTTTCTTTTTTATAAGCTGGCACATCTTTCATTGCCCATAAAGCCCATTTAGCATCTCCACTAAAACTTTGTATTGATGATGATGAATAGGCTCCATTACCTGGAATTAAAATTGCATAATTCTTAAAAATTTTTCTCATACTATCAACCACAAGCAACTTTTTGTAGTCTCCATTTTTTACAACAACATAATTAAACATTGGAGGAATGGTAACTTGATATTCTGACCAAAGTGTTGGGCAATCATCTTGAAAATACCAGGAACTTAGCCTATCATCTTGTTTTTTTATTGTAAAACTGTATTCGATAATACTACCTTCTTTAACGTTAGGTAGCGTAAACTTTTTTTTAATATGTAGTTTATCAAACTTCTCTTTAATAATGCTTTCTTTATTGAGTTTGGTTGAAACTATCATACCATTTTCAAGGTTATGTGTTGCAGCCTCTAAATTATCTAACACTTCTTCTGTATTTACATTACCTTGATATAATTTTACCTCAACAGTTGCCCTATCAAAAGCTGTTTTTTTCTTGATGAGTATTTTTTTATGCCTCTTATACAAAATTGTAAAATAGCCATTATTGTTACCTACAAACTCAGACGAACCTACATCACTCAATACAATAGCATCATCATCATTTGTTAAAATTGACGATTTAGGAGAAAAGTCATCTACTTTAATAACTCCAAATTTCTCGTTACGAATATTTTGTGAAAAACAAAGAAAACAAACTAGTAAACTAGCAGCAGTTAAGGTTAATTTTTTTATCATATACAATTTGTAAATATATTATTTTATGAATTTCGGAATAAATTTGAGTAAAATTATTTTGCAGAACAGTTAATTCATTTACCTTAGACAAACATTTTAACTAAAACAAAAATTTAAAAAATAGATTATGAGAAAAGCTGACATTGTAAACATTATTGCAGATAAAACTGGCATACCAAAAGTTGACGTATTAGTAACACTTGAATCCTTTTTTAAAGAAGTTAAAACACAATTGGCAAATGGTGAAAACGTTTATGTAAGGGGGTTTGGAAGTTTCATTACCAAAAAACGTGCATCAAAAATTGGTAGAAACATTAAAAAAAATGTAGCAGTTCAAATACCAGAACACTATATCCCTGCATTTAAACCTGCAAAAGAATTTGTAACAGAAGTTAAAACTACGTTCAAGCCTAACTAAATTTGCAGAAAATTTTTAAAATTGCGAAAAAGTCAAATTATTTTATTAGCAAGCGGAGCTCTTCTGCTTCTGTTTTTATGGGTATTTGGTAAAACTGTAAATCCCAATAAAATAGCTCAAACACCTGTGCCTGAAAAAACGAATGAAACGCTTGATTTTAAAGCAGTTTTATCTTCATCAAAACAAAGGCTTACTCCTTGGCAAAAGAATAAGCTTGAAAAATTAGAAATGGCTGCTGCAGATGCACCAATTAAAGAGAAAATTGAAATTTATAATCAGCTTTCAAACTTTTGGAAAGACAGTGCAAGAACATACGAACCATATCTTTTTTACATTGCTGAGGCTGCTAAGTTGGAAAATTCAGAAAAAAGTCTCACATTCGCCGCCCAACAATTTACTAGTAGTTTGTTGGAAGTAGCAGATCCATCAATTCAAAACTGGTTAGCTACTAATGCAAAAGTTCTTTTTAATAGAGCATTGGCAATCAATCCAAACAATGACAGTAGTAAAATTGGTTTAGGTGCTTGCTATATTCTTGGTAATATTTCTGACAATCCTATGGAAGGAATTTTACCTGTAAAAGATTTAGCTACAAAGCATCCTGACAACCTTTTTGCTCAATTAGTATTGGGATTAGGAGGCAAGAAAAGTGGACAATTTGATAAAGCTATTGAAAGGTTTTTGATTATTGTAGAGAAGCAGCCATCTAATATTGTTATTGTTTTGCAATTAGCCGAATGCTACGAAATGAAGCACGATAAAATAAATGCTGCAATTTGGTACAAAAAGGCAGTAGATATGATTAATAATGCGGATATTAAAAAAGAAATTGAAAAGCGAATTAGTGATTTGAAATAATTTTTTATAATAATTTAAAACAGAAAGTATGCCTTGCGGTAAAAAAAGAAAACGTCATAAGATAGCAACACACAAACGTAAAAAGCGTTTAAGAAAGAATCGTCATAAGAAAAATAAAAAATAGACATAATTTTACATCCTCATCACGTTAATGCGTGATGAGGATTTCCTTATTTATTTGCCATAATCATTTCTGAGCTGCAACTTATCTTCTCCTTCCTTCCAAATTATTACTCAAAGGCAAATATGTATTGGTTTTTTTACTCATTCTGCTTTCATAGTGGGATGTTAATGTGTATTCAAAAAAGTTGCATTCAGTGAATAAAGAATTAATAATTAATGCTGCACCAACGGGTGTTGAAATAGCGTTACTAGAAGATAAAAAGTTAGTAGAACTCCATAACGAAAAAATAGATGTTAGTTTCACAGTTGGTGATTTATATCTTGGTAAAGTAAAAAAACTAATACCAGGTTTAAACGCTGCATTTGTTGATGTTGGATTTGAAAAAGATGCTTTTTTGCATTATACAGACCTTTCTCCTTATGCCAATTCCATACTAAAGTTTACTCAACTTTGCAACAATCAAACGAAAGAAAATGAATTTGATTTTTCGAGATTTAATGTTGAACCAGAAATTGTAAAAACAGGAAAAATTAATGAGGTCTTAAATGGCAAGCCCAATATATTAGTTCAAATATTAAAAGAACCAATTGCTGCAAAAGGACCAAGGTTAAGTTGTGAACTTAGTTTACCAGGAAGATTTATTGTAATTACACCATTTAACGATGTAGTAGCAGTTTCTAAAAAAATTCATTCATCAGACGAAAGAAAAAGACTTCATAAAATTGTTGAAGCTATTAAACCCAAGAATTTTGGCGTTATCGTTAGAACTGCAGCAGAAGGCAAAACAACTGCTGAATTGCACAAAGATCTTTTAGACTTAGTTGAAATTTGGAAAACTATTCAAAATAATTTGAAAGGAGCTGCAGCACCAACAAAAGTTATGAGTGAACAAACAAAAACTACTAGTATCCTACGAGATTTACTATCAGAAGATTTCAATAAAATTGTAACCAACGATAAAAATATTTACAATGATACTAAAGCATATATTGAAAGAATTGCACCTGATAAAACAGATATTGTAACTTATCAAAACAATGGTAATCCTATTTTTGATACTTATGGTATTACCAAACAAGTAAAATCTTCGTTTGGCAAAACTGTTAACTTACCAAGTGGGGCGTATTTAATTATAGAGCATACTGAAGCCTTACACGTAATTGATGTAAACAGTGGTTATAAAAGTGTGGGTAATAATCAAGAAGAAAATTCGTTGCAAACAAATTTAGAAGCAGCTGAGGAAATAGCTAGGCAACTAAGGTTACGAGATATTGGTGGCATAATTGTAATAGACTTTATTGATATGAAATTGCCTGACAATAAGCGTAAACTACAAGAGGCAATGGAAGAGTTTATGAAGCCAGATAGAGCCAGACATTTTGTGCTTCCCATTTCAAAATTTGGCTTAATGCAAATAACTCGTCAAAGGATGAAACCTGAGATGAATATTAATACTTCTGAAGATTGCCCAACTTGTAAAGGAACAGGAAAAATAGGCTCTACACTTGTATTAGAAGATGATATTGAAAAGAAGTTGCATTACTTGTCAACACACTCTTATAAAGATATTACCCTCACTGTTAATCCTATTGTTTATTCTCACTTAAGCAAGGGAATATTTACGTCAATATATAAAAAATGGAGACGCAAATACAAGATTAAATTAAAACTAGTAGCTAATAATAATTATCATTTGGTTGAATTTCATTTCTTTGACTCTAATGAAGAACAGATAAAATTTTAAAATTGATGAGGTTGCTCAATAGGGCAGCTTTTTTATATAAGCTATGCCCTATAAACCGATAATAAACAAGCTTTATTGTTAATGATATGGCTGAAAATTGAAATATTTCTAACGGTTAAAAAATATTTCAAACCTTAGAATAAATTTAAAAAAAGCAATTCCTTCATTGCTCTATAAAAAAGGCTGCCTTACTTTAAGTTAAGGCAGCCTTTTTTATTTTTAGTTAAAATCTTACTATTTTTTTACAATAGTTTTAGTTGATTTATTTCCCTCTGCATCAGTTAAAACAATTATGTAATTTCCAGCAACTAAACTAGTTACATTTATTGTTGATTGTGTAGAGCCTGTGGCTACATTTTGATTTATAATTGTTTTTCCTTCAAGTGTAGTAACACGAACATTACCAACTACTGTTGTTTTAGGATAAGAAACAGTCACATAATCAGTTGTAGGATTTGGAAATACTTCTAATTTCATTGATTTTTTAGGTGTTACAATTACAACATTGCTGTACTTAAAACTACCATTATTATCAATAAATTTAACTCTGTAATAGGTAGTTGCATCCAGTATTTTAGAATCATTAAATTCATAATTATTAGAACCTGCAGGTTTAACGTTTCCAATAGCCGCAAATTCTTTATTATTGATACTTTTCTCTACTACGTAGTTTGCAACATTATCATCACCATTCACTACCCACCAAATTTTAGCAGTTCCATTATCATTTTTGGCAGCATTAATAGCTAATAATCTAATAGGAAGTACTGTTGGTACAATTTGAACACCTCTGTAAGCAGTATTACTAGGCTGAGAAGATACTGCAGTCAATGTAGCTGTTGGAGCAACATTATAACCAGTAGCATCAATAAAAGTAGCTAAATGAGGAGATGCACTTTTAACACCATAAAGCGTAACAGCCGAACCATTAGTTTGACCAGTTAAACCTCTGTAAAAACCAGCTGCGTCCATAACTCCTATTGAATCCCAATTTCCTGTACCAGCATTTAAACAGTATTTTTTAATACCAGCAGGTGCAGCATCACTAGTAATATAAATAGTATTTAAACCTGATGGACCACCTGGTAAACTTGTCATATATATACTATTTGCTGTAAAACTTGTTGGAATTCCAGGAAAGCCAGCAATAGTGTTACCTGATGTAGTTGGAAAACCAGTCAACTTTCCAACTTTAGGTGTTGAAGTTGTACCTGCTGCAGTTACTATTAAATCTCCACCAAAAGGCTGAATTGTTCTACAATTTGTAACAGTTGTGCTAACAATTGTAGCTGTATCACTTCCTGTTCCAGTTGACATATAAGGCAAATATCTTGCACCAGTATTACTACCAACTAGCCAAAAGCCAGTACCATCATTGGTTGCTACGCATCTTGCATTACCCTTTGATTTAGCAGTATCCATTAAGGTTTTTGTATCCCAAGTTCCATCCATAGCAATTCTACAAATAACTCTTTTAATTCCTTGAACACCTGAAATTGTAGCAATTCCTGTATCAGAGTTATATCCACCAAGAACAAAGTATGCACCATTGGCTGAAATTGTTAAGTTAGCATCATTTGATGATGAACCTTGAGCACAAATTTTATTATTACCTCCAGTTTCAGTAGCTGCTGAATATGGCAAATCAATTGTCTGTACAACAGTTCCAGTTGGTGTCATCTCAATAATTTTAATCACTTGAGATTGATTTGTAAGAGACTGTCCACCAGTGCCTACTCTTGTCACTACTAAGTTTCCAGGTGTGAAAGGAGTTTGTGCAAAAGAATTAATAGCCAAGATTGTAAATAATGAGAATAAAATTTTCTTCATATTAAATATTTTTATGCAAATATAATCCCAAAAACTCTTGACAAAATTAATTTAAGGTTATAAATACCATTTGATTTTACTAAAACATTAGCTAATATTAATTAAACTCTAATTTTGCAAACTAGTAAATGTTAATAAAAATGGGTAAAGTAAAAATAGGTTTAGTGCAAATGAGTTGTGTTGCAGATGTGCAAACAAACTTAAATAAAGCCATTGAGCAAGTGAAAGTTGCTGCAAGCAAAGGTGCAAATATTGTATGCTTGCAAGAATTATTTACATCTCTTTATTTCTGTGATGTGGAAGCTTATGAAAACTTCGAATTGGCCGAAAAAATACCTGGAAAAACAACAGACATTTTAAGTGTAGTTGCTAAGGAAACAGGTGTAGTAATTATAGCTAGTTTGTTTGAAAAAAGAACTTCAGGAATTTATCACAATACAACAGCAGTAATAGATGCAGATGGAACTTACTTAGGCAAATATAGAAAAATGCACATACCTGATGACCCTGCATATTACGAAAAATTTTATTTCACTCCTGGCGATTTGGGATATAAAAATTTTGATACAAAATTTGGTAGAATTGGCATCTTAATTTGTTGGGATCAATGGTATCCTGAAGCATCAAGAATTACAGCTTTAATGGGTGCAGAAATTTTGTTTTATCCAACAGCTATTGGCTGGGCAACAAGTCAAGATGAAACAACAAATGATGAGCAATACAATGCTTGGCAAACTATTCAACGCAGCCACGCAGTGGCTAATGGCGTTCACGTTGTAAGTGTTAACAGGGTTGGTTTTGAGCAAGATGGTTTAATGAAATTCTGGGGCGGTAGTTTTGTTGCTAATCCTTTTGGAAGGCTCTTATACAAAGCATCTCACGACAAAGAAGAAACAGAAGTAATTGAAATTGATACTGCAAAAACAGACAGTTACAGAACGCACTGGCCTTTTATGAGAGATAGAAGAATTGACAGTTATCAACCTATTACTCGAAGATTTATAGATTAAAGTCGATAAAGACAATAGAGTCAAGAAAGTCCGTTAGTCGAACTACCTGACTCCTCTGACTAAAGACTTATAAACTCTACAGACTTATATGGCATTCAAATTTGAAAAATTAATAGTTTGGCAAAAGGCAATTGATTTAACTGCTTTAGTTCATAATATTTCTTTGAAATTTCCAAAAGAGGAAATGTATGTATTGACTTCTCAAATTAAAAGAGCCGCAGATTCAGTTGCTTTAAATATTGCAGAAGGCTCTACTGGTCAAACTAATCCAGAGTTTAAAAGATTTCTCACTTTTGCCTTGCCTTCAAATATTGAAGTTGTAAGTTGCATTTATATTGCACAAAAAAGAAATATCATATCACAAGAAGATTTTAGTAACATTTATAATCTATGTCAAGAAATACTTGCAATGATTAATTCACTAAAACTTTCGTTAAAATAATTTGACATACTAACTTATGGACTTATCGACTTATGGTCTAACTGACTTCAAAACTCCACAACAATTAGGATTTCATTTTCCTGCAGAATGGGAAAAACATACAGCAACTTGGCTTAGTTGGCCACATAAAGAAGCAAGCTGGCCAGGCAAAATTGATACTATTTATAAACCATATTCTCAGTTTATAAAAAATGTAAGTGAAGGGGAATTTGTTTGTATCAATGTAGCTAATCATGCTATGCAAAGCTTTGCTACTAAGCATTTGAAAGAGAATGGTGTAGATTTATCTAAAATAAAGTTCTACCATCATCCAACAAATGATGCTTGGTGCAGAGACCACGGACCAGCATTTTTAGTAAACAAAAAAAAAAACGAAAAAGCTATAGTTGATTGGGGCTACAATGCTTGGGGAAATAAATATCCACCATACGATTTAGACGATGTTATACCAACCTTAATTGGCGAAAAATTAGGACTAAAAGTATTTCATCCAAACATTGTAATGGAAGGTGGAAGTGTTGAATTTAATGGTGATGGTACTTTGTTAACAAGCACTTGTTGTTTGTTAAATGAAAACAGAAACCCTCATTTGAATCAACAACAAATAGAAGAATACTTGCACAATTATTATGGTGCAACGCATTTTCTTTGGGTTGATGAAGGAATTATTGGTGACGATACAGATGGACATATTGACGATACTGTGAGGTTTGTGAATGCTGATACAGTTGTTACAGTAATTGAAGAAAACAAGAATGATGAAAACTACAATTTGCTTCAACACAACCTAAAACAACTTAGCAAAATGCGTTTGCAAAATGGTAAGCAAATGAACATTGTAGAATTACCTATGCCAAGTGCTGTAATTTATGAAGATCAACGTTTACCAGCATCTTATGCCAATTTTTATATTTCAAATGCAGCAGTTTGCGTACCTACGTTTAGAGATAAAAATGATGACAAAGCTTTACAAATTATTCAAGATTGTTTTAATGATAGAAAAGTTGTAGGTATAGATAGCACTGATGTTATTTGGGGTTTAGGAAGTTGGCATTGCTTAAGCCAGCAAGAACCAGCCCTATGATAAACGATTTTAGTACTTAAAGTATAAAGAATGAATAACGTTTAATAAAATTTTTATGAATACAGTGATATCACCAATTGCTGGATGTATGCGATGGGGAAAATGGGGTGCTAATTTTACAACTTATGATTATGAACACATCATTAATCAATGTGTAGAGAACGGAATAGTAGCATTTGACCATGCTGATATTTATGGTGATTATACTACAGAGGCAGATTTTGGTAAAGCTGTAAAACACAAACATACACTGCGTTCTACAATAAAAATTATTACAAAGTGTGGCATTCAACTTGTTAGCAATAATAGACCTCATCATCAAATAAAGTCTTACAATACCACTAATGAACATATCATAAATTCTGTTGAGCAATCACTACAAAATTTCCATACTGATTATATTGATGTACTATTAATTCATCGCCCAAGTCCTTTGCTTAATCCTGTAGAAGTTGCAGATGCTGTAACTCAGTTAATACAACAAGGCAAAATTTTACAATTTGGAGTATCGAACTTTCTACCACATCAAATAGATGCAATAAAAAAATCAATTGAAATTTCATATAACCAAATAGAACTTTCTATATTTAACTTAAACCCTTTTACTGATGGCACTTTAGACAATTGTTTGCAAAATAATATTCGTCCAATGGCTTGGAGCCCTTTAGGAGGAGGAGTTTTGAATGAAGACGAACATCCAAAATTTAGATTAATTTATTCAACCGCATCTTCGCTTGCTGAAAAATACAATACAGGAATCAATCAAATTTTAATTGCTTTTTTATTAAAACATCCATCACAAGTACTGCCTGTTGTGGGCACAACAAAAATTGAAAGACTTTTACAGGTTAAAGAAGCATCAACTATTAATTTAACAACTGAAGATTGGTTTAAATTATATGCAGCATCAAATGGTGAAGATGTTGCATAAAAAAGTCGAGCAACTTTTATTAAGCTGCTCGACTAAATACTTTTACTGGAAATTAATTACAATCTTTAACTCCCAAATACACCACATTTTTATTTGCATCTAATTCAATTATTGCTTTGCAACCATTAGATGGATTTAGTGTGTAAACAAGTGTGTTTTTAACCTTCACATTGGGCTCACCTAATAAATCAACCACATCTTCATAAGTTGAATACCCAGCATTTTCTTGCGAACCAATTACTGTAACATTAGACTTAGTTCCTTTGATTTTAATTAAATATTGTAGCTGTTCAAAAACCCCAATTCTGTTACTGTTTCTTGACATTTTAAAAAATGTGCTGTTTTGTCTATCCTTGTCTGCAAGCTTTAAATCATTTTTTTCGTTGCTAGCATTTGAGCATAATACTACAAGTCCAAAAGCAGATAACGTCATTACTTTTTTCATAATTCCTTTGTGATTAAATAATTAAAAATTTAATTATCTCATAGGAGCGTGGATGCGAAAACATCACCACCATTCTAAAATTAGAAATGGAAATGACTTTTCAAAACGTTTACTTTTAGGTTGGGACTATTGTGTAGTTAATCTGGATTGGATACAGATATAAACGGTATTAATTATTAATTATTGTTACTAAATCAATTTTTTTCATTAATTATTAGTAATCAGCTGTGTAATATATTTTTCGATAGCTAACCTTACTTGTGTAGGAATAGATTGATGATTATTGACGATAATAGAGAAAACTAATTCCTTACCAGACTTTGTGGTAATAAAACCACTTAAAGATAAATTATTACTTAACGAACCTGTTTTAGCAAACAACTTTCCTTCCAAACCTTTATAATATCCTTTTAAAGTACCAGCATTTGCTGTAGGGAAAATATTTTTTATTCTGCTTATACCAAATTCATCACTCATTTTATTTAGTATAAATACAAAATCTTGCGGGGTAAACAAATTATATCTGCTTAGTCCACAACCATCAACCCATCTTGGTTTTTGTGGTAAATTTTTAAAGTCTGATTTAAGTAAAGTATCAATAACTTTTTCATCGTTCATCAATCCTAACTTTTCATTACTAACCATTAATAATGCTTGTTCGGCAAATAAATTGTCGCTATTCCACATCATATATTTTAATAGCGAGTCTGTGGCTTGAGAATATATTTTTTTTGTAAGGTTTCTGTAAGCAACTTTTTCAACTTTCTTGTGCAAAATATCTTCAAGTATTGCAGTAGTTGGATTAACAGACTGACTCGTGTTAAAAGTAATTTCATCTTCCTCTTTTTTTCCTGGATTAATATCAAAAAAGAAAGAATTATTACCATAGTTTCTTGAAATACTAAACTTCATATTACCATCACTAGCTTGAAACTGACTGCTAAAAAATTTTTCGAAATATTGTGGTATTGTTTTGTATCCATTTTCGTTGTAGTAAAATTTTACCACATTTCCATTTACAGGAAAGGCACTTCGCTCAGCCATATAAGGCTCTTGATAATCGTCCCAAGACCAGCCTTTTCCAAGTGGTTTGGCGGTAAACTTACTATCGCTTAAAATAATTTTTTTTGAAGATGCATTTAGCAAATCAAATACTTTCTGAACAGGAAAATCTTTATGCAAAAATGTGGGATCGCCAGCAGCTTGTATGTATATATTCTCATCATCCTCCTTAAATTTTATTCCTATAATACTATCACCTAAATATTTCATTGCAGCATAGCAAGTAGCGATTTTTATGTTGCTTGCAGGGATAAAATATTTATCACCTTGATAATTTTGAATAAAAGATTTTGTAGCTGGAGAATAAACACAGATTCCAATATGTGCAGATTTTAAAGCACTATCATTCAATATAGAAGGCAATTCTTCATTTACTGATGTAATATTTGTATTAACAGTACTTCTTAATGTAGAATCCTTTGTAGTTGCAAGTTGTTTGTTGGAGGAGCATGCAATTAAAAAAGTTGCAAACAACATACAGCACAAGAAAATCTTACTAATACTCATAAAAAATCTTAAGGTCTTTCTGCATAACGCATCCATCTTTCAGGTATATCGTTATTGCTAGCAATGATGTAATCCATTTTACTACAAGGAATAAATTTGCCATCGTGTGCTTTCATCCACCATCTTCCAGTTTTTTTACTTTGCAAAAAAACTGTATCAAAATCAGCTAACACAAGTGTAAACTCGTTAAAATATTCTCTATCGGCTAGGCTTGCCTCAAATTTACTTCTATAAATCCCATCCATATAGTACCAAAGCATTTGACTAATTTGCTTTGCTGTAAGATTGTGCAAATCTTGTTCGGGATAAAAACCATAAATACCAACACTACTAACAGCATCACTCATTCCTGCATATTGCATTAGTTTACAAGCTTCTTCACCATTAAATCCATTGGGTGTTAATCTATTTGCTGGGGCATTGGCATTTTGAATAGCACTAATATCAAATGAAAATAAATTTGCACTTCGAATAGCTGGCTCCATTTCTTCAATATTCTCTCTCACTTTACCAACCCTATAACAATCAAACCTAAGCTTATCAATAGTTTCAAGCATTTGCGGATGCACTAAATAGCTTTGAAAACCAATATGTGTGTAATGTTTTATAAAGTTAGGTTCGCCTGTTAGCATATCCATTAAAAAGTTATCGCTCATTAAACGGCTGTCCATATTTAAATCAATAGCAGCATCAACGCAAGCTGCTTCTACAATTTTCTCTAAAGATGAATAAGCATTATATTGAGCCAATGTAATATCGTGGCTTCCACCAAGAATAACAACTTTTTTATTTTGCTCTAAAAGTTCGGTAACAATAGATTGCAGTGCAGCATAAGTATCTTGCAAACTAGCACCACGTTTAACATTACCAATATCGGCAACATTTACATTATTATGCCAATGAAATAATTTGTAAAATTCCTTTCTTATTGCATCTGGTGATGTAGCATTATCATACTCCACACCTTGACCTCTCATTTCACCACAGCCAATAATAACCATATCGGCTGTTTCTAAATTAGGAAACTCATCTTCATTAATGGCTATATGCCTTCCTAATTGCGTATCTCTATATCCTTCATCATCTGATAAGTATGCAAGATTAATAGGCTCTAAAAAATCAATTGCTGTTTGCATAAATTGTTTGATATTTTAAAAGAGAATGACAAGTCTCTTCTTTGCAATATTCGTTATTGTTAATTAAATATTAGTTTTCTAAAAATCTAGTCCTAAGGCAAAATAGCCTAATGGTTTACCAACAAAAACACCTTTCATTGGCCAAGCTACATCAAACTTTAAAAAGTAGCCAAACAATGTACTTCTAACACCAAAACCATAACCACCAGCAAATGGCCCTAAACCACCAGCATCAATTTTAACAGTTATAGGATTTATATTTGGATTTGCAGGAGAATATATTTCAACAGGTCTTTGAATGCCATTATATTTTCCATTCCAAGCAGTTCCTAAATCTAAAAACTGGACTAATTGCAAGTTTCTTAAAAAAGCATTATTGACTGGTTGATTAAAAAATGTGCTAAAAATTGGCAATCGAATTTCGCTATTAATTACAAAAGCATTGTTACCATTGGCAATGTTTTGATTGTATCCACGCATATTTACTGCTAAGCTTTGAAAAGCATAAGTTTGATCAGACGCTGGGCGATTGTTAGTATTAAATTTACTATCATTTAAAAGTAAATCTCCATCAACACCACCTAAATAATAAATAATTTTTTTGCTTCCCCAGCTAAAGTCTGCTGCAACACGCAGTGCCCAAATACAGTTTCTGTAAATTGGGGTGTACTTTCTTATATCAACTCCAAAATTGAATGTTTCTTGAAAAGGTACAAATTTTTTATCGGCTCCTGGAAAAACAAAATCCATATAAGCCTTCCACCTTAATCCTTCCCAAATATTCATTGCTGGTGTAATGGTATTATCGTGAACAAATTCAAATCTTCCCATTATATTATATGCAACAGAATCACTAATAAATAATCCAATAGGATCTGGTGCTCCTCCTAAATTTAAATTAGAAGGTTTTAAAGTAATTCTATCACTTCTAATACCAGCTGTGATTCTAAGGCTTCGTGCTTCATCGAATGGATATGAAATATTTCCTTGATAAATATTTGTTTTAAGGTCGGCATTAAAAACACCATCACCAGGTGTAACTCTATATTGATAAGCATTTGTAAGATTGCTTCTATAATAGCTCACCCCCCAATCTAACCTTCTTTTATAATTTTGATAATTAACAAATACATCTTTGTCTTTAAGGTTTGTACCTAACCTTACGCCACCATTAATTCTGTAATCTTCCATTAAATCATATACACCTGCTTGAAAAGCAAAATTAATGTTGTTTCCATTGCTTAATTGAATGGGACCAAAGCCTCCTGCATAAGGTTGGTATCTTGTTACTAATAAATTATTAGCAATACCACTTTGTAAATTATCTACCTGAAATTTTGTTTTGCTGTTAAATAATCTTGCTTTGTACTTTGTATTTTCTACAAGAGCTTTTTCTTCAATCTTCACTAAACTAGTATCAGGTTTTTCATCAGCAAATTCATTTTGAAAAAAGTTAATAACTTTTGTTTTTGAAGAATCATTAAACGATTGTTTAATGTATGAAGTTGCTTTGCCTTGTGCAATTTTATCAGCATTCATCAACCTTTTCATATATTCAGTTGGTGGAGCTGTTACATTTCTTTTATACAAAGCATCTTCATTTACTTTTAGCTTATACAAGTATTTTTCATTTCCTTCCCTCCTAGTTTCACTTATTTGTCCATTATTGCCTGCCACCCTACTTTCTATTAATGAACTTTGATAATTGGTAATAGGAAAAGTATAAGTAGTGTCTTTATATACTTGAAAATATGCAATACTATCAGGCTCCTGTTTACGCCAAGCTACTAGTGCTGAATCCATTTCCTTTGCAGAAGGATTTCGCATCATCTCATCGCCAACAAAATAGAGTGTATCAAGACCAGCTCTTTGACTATTAAAAAATCCTGCCCAACGATTTCCAACACCATTTTCATCACTAACAAAGGTGAAGTGATTGGTATTATATTGCATAGGCATCGTTGCATTGCCATATTTTAAATTGGTTAGCTGGGTAATTTGTTTAGCAGCAGAATAATTTAAAATATCTACTAAAAAAATATTAAATCTGTATCTGCTTGGTTGCACTGTATCTGCCAAAGATGCATTGGGTGAGGGCCTATTAGAAGAGTAAATAATACCAGTTCTATTGGCAAATGATACTAAAGATGGGTTTAAATCGTCATACACATCGTTGGTTATTTGTGTAGCTTTTTGTTCTTCAATTTTATAGGTATAAATATCAGTATGTCCATTTTTTGCTGCACTTAAAACCAACGTATTATCATCTAGTAAATAGTTGGCATCTAATATTTGATCAAAGTCTTTTATTTCTTGTTTGTTTCTTTTATACTTGGCAATAACATCGTACACAAACATTTTTGTTTTTCCATCTTCCCAATAAATACAAAGGATTTTGGTTCCTTTTACATCCCACGCTAGAATTGGATAATTGGGATTAATATCACCTTGATGAGTACGAATTCCCTTGTGCATTATTGTTATTGGCTCGTAATCTTCAAAGTATTTAACACTATAAAAACCTTTCTTAAATTCTACAACTACATAATTTTTATTTTTTGGATTTGGATTTGCCTGAAATCGATAAAACTCTTTATCACTAACATCTTCATCAGCAATAATATTTCCTTTTGGGGCATTTCTTCTACGCTTAATATCCCTGTCATATTTATCTTGTTGATACTCCATAAATTCTGCCAATAAAGGCTTCATTCTTTTTTTACAAATTTTTACAGAGGCTGTATTCAAGCTTTTATAAATACGAGCTAGATAAAGAAAATAGGTAACATTTTCTGGTTTGTATTTTTCTGCAATAAAGTTCCAAAAACTATGACCTGCAAGTGTTGGCTTTTTAAATGCAAAATGATAAAAAGTTTTATACTCACCGTTGAGCATTTCATTTTTTAAATCATCGTCGTTTTGTGTACTCCAGTTTTCAGCAGCATAACTAATATATCCATCGGTTAACCATTTTGGCAAATCTAGCAAGGCTTGATTGCTAGCTACTTCACCAATATCTTCTCCAAATAATAAGTTGTTTAAAATCATTTGTGCAATGCCTTGACGAATTTGCATTTTAAGATGTTGGTGATTTCCATCGAAGTAAACTACCATTTTGTTATTGGGCAAAGTGGTTACACCATTTGTATTTTGTGCGTTAGAACCCAAGCCTATATTAGATTGCTTAAACTCATCGTAACTATTATAAACAAAAATATTAGCTTTCCCACGCAATGATGATTCCATAAAATTTTCAATATCGGGCAATTCAGTTTCTGCCATTTGCGAAACATAGTTGCCTAAATCTAGCCCTCCTTGATTTATATAAGTGTCGAAATTTTTGCCTTCATAAAATTTCCACTTCATTTTTTTGTATTGGATTTTATTTTTCCCGAATACTACTGAATTTACTTGGGCATTAGCAATGATTGGTATTAAAGAAAGGACGACCAAAAAGATTTTGAATATTTTTTTAAACAGCATAAACTGATTATTTAAGCTAAATTTTTTAAGTAGTAAAGATAAAGGCATTGCAACACAATTTTTTATTTATGTTACAATGACTAAAACTAATAGTTATAATTTAACATTAGGTAATTGAACCTAATTTTAACTCCTTAAGATAAATGTTTGGAACAATAAGAATTGAATTTCTATTAATTAAACGTAGCAGCAACCCTATTCTTTTACTTGGTAGATGGCTTTTGAATTTCTACCAAAACCATCGTAATCTAGCCCATAGCCAACAACAAATTTATTGGCAATGCTAATACAGCAATAATCAATATTTAATGGAAAAATTGTGGCTTCTGGCTTATGCAAAAGTGTTGCAATTTTTAAAGATGCAGGTTGTTGATTTAACAATTGTGGCAAAAATGAATGCAGTGTTTTGCCGGTATCAATTATATCTTCCACAACAATTATATGTCTATCGGTTAAGTTAGAATCTAAACCAATAGAAGTGATTACATGGCCAGTAGATTGTGTTCCTTTATAAGAAGCCAACTTAATAAAACAAATTTCAGCTGGTACAGTTATTTGTTTAAACAAGTCTGCTGCAAACATGAACGAACCATTAAGAATAGCTAAAAAAAGTGGTTTTTTATCTTGGTAATCTTTGTTAATTGAAACAGCAATTTCGCTAATTTTTTCTTGAATTGTTTCTTCGGCAATAAAAGGCACAAAAATTTTGTCAAGAACTTTTAATTCGTTCATAGATTAGTTTATTGTAGATGTGTTTTGTAAGGTGTTGTTGGCAACCGCTAAACTCATTTTGGGTGGAACAAGGGCTTTACCTCTTAAATAAATTTTTTCTCCAATTAATGGATTTAATTTACGGTGGGTGCTATTGTATTCTACCAACATATCCATTCTTACGCCTTCTTTTTGCGAAATTTGCTGTAGCGTTTCGTTAGCAGCTGCTATATGAAAATCTTTTAATCCTTTTTTTTGTTTTTTCTCTAAAAAAATAAGTTGGTTTCTATCTAAAATAGATGTTTCATCCAAATCATTCATTTCTAAAATTTTGGCGTAAGTAATATTGTATTGTTGTGCCAAAGCCAATAAAGAAGTTCCTTCCATAGCGTAAATTACTTTACAACCATTAATTGTAAATATTCCATCAGGATACTTTTCAACAGCTTTTGCTACGTCATCCCTTTTTATTGACCTGGTATCTATATTCTCTATCTCGTCTTTTTCATCTTCTACTATTGTAGTTGTAATTGTTTTTTTTGTTTGCTCATTATTATTTGCTTGAGCGAATGCTGAGTCTGATAAATTGTTAGGCAATTTATTTAAAGCAATTAATGTGTATTGATTTAAATTATAATCATTAATTACTTTAATCAACATTTCAGGATAATTACTTTCTGTTGCATATCCAGCTTTTTTTAAACCTCTAGCCCAAGATTCAAAATCGGTTGGATTGAGTGTGAATAAAGAAGCATAATGTGGTCGTGATTTTAAAAAGTCTGAATGGTCTTTATATGAATCAGCAGCTGTTGGATATTTTCTAAAACACTCTTGCCTTGTATCATCATCGTGATAGACTTTTTCACCAGTCCAATCTAACTTGCATTTAATACCAAAATGATTATTAGATTTTTTACTTAATTCACTTTCACCATACTGCGATTCTAAAATTCCTTGTGCAAGAGTAATAGCTGCGGGGACACCACTTCTTTGCATTTCTTTAATAGCAATATCCTTGTAAGTATCTACATAAGCAGATGCTTTTTCCTTTTGAGAGAAAGCAGATACAGTTGCGATTAAACTTAAAAACAATAATTTAATTTTCACTTTCATTTTTTTTTAATTAGCATTAAACCATCTCTAACTGTTAAAATGATTTGCTCAGTTCTTACATCATTGGCTACATATTCGTTAAAATTATTAATTGCCACTGCATTTTTGCCTTTGATTTGGTTTTCTAAAACCTGACCATGAAATAGCACATTGTCTGCAATAATAATTCCACCAACATTCAATCTTGGTAAAACAAGTTCATAATAATCTATGTAGCTTGTTTTATCTGCATCTATAAAAACTATATCCCATTTTCGGTCTATATTAGGAATAATTTCTTTAGCATTTCCAAGGTGCAAAGTTATCTTGTTTTCTACTTTGCAAATGCTAAAATTTGTTAAAGCTGTGTTAGCATCCTCCTCTCTTAATTCAATGGTATGCAGTTCACCATTTTCTTGTAGTCCTTTTGCCAAACAAATAGCACTAAACCCAGTAAATGTACCTATTTCAAGTATATACTTAGGACTAGCTAGTTGGCTAATAAACGTTAAAAATTGTCCTTGCAACCAACTACTTAACATATGCTGATGTGGATGTTTTTCTAATGTGTGCTGATAAACTTTATAAAGAGACTCATCATTTACAGAACATAATTTTGAAACGTAGTTTTCGGCAATTGGGTTAACTAATTCCATTGTAATTCTTAGTATTTGATTTTGAAATTAGTAGTAGCGATAAAAATGTGATAAAACCATTTATAATAATTAACTCGTTGCCTATTTTATATCCATTAAATATGCTTTTAGAAACAGTATTTAAACCAAGTACTAAATGTAACTTTTTCTCGTACCATTCTGGGCTACTTAACATATCTATTCCTAAACAAGCAAGAGGTGCCATTATACAAACTATCCAAATAAATTTTGCATTTAATACTCGTTTTGTTAAGATACCAAAACTAAATAAAGCCAAAAGTGGGCCATAAGTAATACCAGCAAATTTTAAAATAAAATCTATTATCAATTTGTCGTTCATTGCTTTAAAAGCTAGCACAAGAATAAAAAATAATGCTGCAAATGTTAGGTGAACTTTAAGTCGCTTTTTACGTTTTTCAGTTTCTGCCTCACTGCTATTATTCATCCCCATAATATCAATACAATAACAAGAGGTTAAAGAGGTGATTGCACCATCAACACTTGGGAAAAGTGCAGATATTAGTGCTATTATGAATATAATTCCAATGGTTGTTCCAAATGTACTACTTAATGCAATTGTTGGAAATAAGTCATCTGGTGCAGTTTTAATCCCATTGCTATTTGCATATAAATATAAAATACCGCCAAGAAAAAGGAATAAAAAGTTGACTAGTATTAATATTGTTGAAAAGCTAAGTATGTTTTTTTGAGAATCCTTAAGCGTTTTTACACTAATATTCTTTTGCATCATTTCTTGATCTAATCCTGTCATTGCTATAGCTATAAACATTCCACCAAAAATGTGTTTCAAAAAGTAGGAACCAGATTTAACATCTGTATTAAAAATCTTTGTAAATCCTTTATCATTCATTTGGGAAAGTGCCGTTGAAAAATCAATACCAAGAGATTTAATAATTACAATTATGCAAACTACTAAACCAACTAACATTCCAGTAGTTTGCAATGTGTCGGTATAAATAATTGTTTTTACCCCACCTTCAAAAGTGTATAGCAAAATTAAAATCAAAATAATGAGTGCTGTAAACCAAAATGGAATTCCAATAATATTCGTAAACGGGATTCTTAAATTATCAAGAATGAAAAGTTGCAAAATGTTAATTACTAGATACAATCGTGCTGTTGCACCTATTGTTCTTGATAAAATAAAAAAAGAAGCCCCTACCTTATGGGCTGTTACACCAAAACGTTTTTCTAAGTAGGTGTAAATACTTGTTAAATTCATTTTATAGTAAAGGGGTAGTAACACAAGTGCTATTACTGCATAACCCAACAGGTATCCTAATACGATTTGAAAGTAAAAAAAATTACCTGCTCCCACTCCACCGGGAACGCTAACAAAAGTTACCCCGCTTAGCGAAGTCCCTATCATACCAAAAGCAACAAGCATCCAATTGCTATTTTTATTTCCTATAAAAAAAGAATTATTATCGCTTTTCCTAGATGTGTACCAAGCCACACCAAGTAAAATAGCAAAATAAGCTAAAACAAATACTAATAAAATAATGGGATTCATAATTAAAATATCAACAAAATAACAATAAATGAAATAAAAAAGAGTGCCGTTTCAAAATTTTGAAACGGCACTCTTTTATTAACAATTTATAATCGACTATTCGCCAACTTTAAATTCAACTCTACGATTTTGTGCACGCCCTGCAGCAGTTTTATTATCTCCTAAAGGTTTAGTATCTCCAGAAGCTGTAACTGTTAAACGAGAAGCATCAACACCTTTTTTTACAATGTAAGCTTTAACTGCATCTACTCTTTTTTGTGATAAAGCTAAATTCTTCTCTGCTTTTCCAGTATTGTCGGTATGTCCTTCAATGTTAACTTTCTTAATTTCAGAATGAGCTTTCATTATTTCAGCAAGTTTATTTAACTCTGATATTGCAGCTTTTGTAAATGTTGCACTACTTGTTTCAAATTGTATTGCTTTTGCCTCAAAATTGTATTGGGCTAATTCAGGACAACCATTGTTAGATTTAGGACCTGGTGTAGTAGGGCATTTATCTTCTTCGTCATTTACACCATCTTTATCAGTATCAGGAATTGGGCAACCGTTGTAACGTGCCAAACCTGCAACTGTTGGACATTTATCTTCCTCGTCATTTACACCATCATTATCTCCATCAGGTATTGGACAACCTTTGTATTTTGCTGTTCCTGCAACTGAAGGGCATTTATCTTCTTCATCATTGATACCATCTTTATCAGAATCAGGTATTGGACAACCACTGTATTTAGCTAATCCTGCAACTGTTGGGCATTTATCTTTGCTATCAACAACACCATCTTTATCGGTATCCTTTTCTTCAGCTACAACTGGAGCTGGAGGAGGAGGAGGAGGAAGTACTACTTTAGGCTCGTCTCTCTCTTTCAAAGGAGAAGAAAACCCAAGTCTATAATTCATATTGTCTGTAACTAATTCTGTAATGCCTATGTTATGTGCATATTGTATGTGTAAGAAACTTTCGCTTCCTAAGTTAATTTGAAGTCCAGAACCTAATGTATAATAAGCACCAAAATACGTTCCAGTAAACATTGATGCACCTAAACCTGTAGTAATGTAGGGAACTACAACGTGTTTATCAGTGAATAATTTATAGTTAAGGTTTGCATCAAATTCTAATAAAAATTTATCTTGATCTGCTGGTGTAGCTGTGTTTGCTTTAAAAGGATAATCAACAAAGCATCCTCCTAAACGACCCATAAAGTCAATATTATTTGTTAAGCCATCGTAATAACTAACAGTTAAACCCGGAGTCATTTGGCTTAAACCAGCCCATTTATTATCTTTTACAACACTAGAAAAAGAAGTAGCCTTTATTAACGCAGGTGTAGCAAAATCTTTCATAGAAAAATTAACTCCTAATGCTGGTCTTTTCTTAAGGCTGCTAGTTTGACCGTAAGAGGTGTAACCTATTAGGGCTGCAAACGTTATCAACGTAATTTTCTTCATATCAATTTTTTTTGTGTAGGCAAAAGTAATGGGTGAATTGGATTTAAGAAAAAAAGTTTTAACAAAACTTTATTCTTTAGTTCCATTGGGAACTACTTGAACTTGTACTTTAGTTAATCCTTTCTTGAGGAAATCTAGTTTTTTGGCTCCCAAATAACTTAAATCTACAATTCTTCCTTTAGCCGCCATTTTGGGGTGCATTCTATCATTAACCCTAACAATTATAGATTTATTATTAGACAAATTTGTAACACGTAACCAAGTCCCGAGTTTAAACTTATTACTTGCAGCAGTTAGTTTATTATGCCTGAATATTTCATTATTTGAAGTTTTGGTTCCTTCTAAATTACTACTATAAAAACTTGCTTTTCCATAATAGATTTTATTGAAGTGAGATGTGTCTGAAACGCTTTGGTAATCAGTATTATAATGATTACCTTCAGTTTTTAAACTTAAAGTATCTTGATATGTTCGATTTAATTCAACTATTGCTATTGAATATTTACATAAAAGTGCAGCTATGATTGTTATGATAATTGGTAATTTACGCATAAACTAAGTTAATTAACGATGCTAATTACATAAAGTGTGCCACAGAAATATCAAGCATCGTTAAGCAATACTAACTAAAAAGGTAAAAAAAAACAACTTGTTTATTTAAAATTGTACAATGTTGCACAATCTGCTTATTTTAAAATGTGTATTTTACAACTTAATACATATTTTTTCCACAAATTGGCTATGGTAATGTACATTTGCAGCCATTTTAGATTTTGGGTAGTTATACACTATTCCACAAAAACATTTTAAAGAGATAATACACAATGAGGCAGCTCAAAATTGCAACACAGATTACCAACAGAGATTCTCAAGCAGTAGAAAAGTATTTACAGGAAATTTCTAAAATTCCTATGATTACTCCCGAAGAAGAAACAACACTGGCACAGAAAATTAAAATGGGTAATCAAAGAGCCTTAGATAAGTTGGTACAAGCCAACCTAAGATTTGTGGTATCTGTGGCAAAACAATACCAACATCAGGGTTTAAGTTTAAGCGACTTGATAAATGAGGGTAATCTAGGATTAATTAAAGCAGCCCAACGTTTCGATGAAACCAAAGGATTTAAATTCATTTCTTATGCAGTTTGGTGGATTCGTCAATCTATTTTACAAGCTTTGGCTGAGCAAGGTAGATTAGTGCGTTTACCTCAAAATAAAATTGGAACTTACAATCGTGCCAACAAAGCTTATATGGCATTTGAGCAAGAACACGAACGTGAACCAAGTACTGAAGAATTAAGTGACATTTTAGAGATGAGTGAAACTGAAATTAATAATATTTTCCAAAGTAACACTCGTCACACAAGTCTAGATGCCCCAGTACACGAAGCTGAAGATGTAGCAATGGGTGATTTATTAGAAGGAAGTGATGATACAGACGAGGATGTAATGAAAGACAGTTTAAGAGAAGAAATTAAACGTGTATTAAAAAGTCTTAGCCCTCGTGAAGCAGAAATAGTAAATGCTTACTTTGGATTAAACAACGACGGCACAACAATAGAACAAATTGGAATGAAATACGATTTAACAAAAGAGCGTATTCGCCAAATCAAAGAAAGAGCCATTAAAAGGTTACAAAAAGCTAGATACAGTAACGCACTAAAAGCTTACTTAGGTTAAAATATACCATTCGAAATAAAAAAATAGAGATTGATTCAACCAATCTCTATTTTTTTTCAATGATATTAAACGCTTTTATCACCAGAGTTTATTTGCTTAAACAACTCTTCCATTTTAAAAACATAATCTAATGTATCATCTAAAAAGTAATGCATTACTGGCATTCTTCTAAGGCTTTTACCAATTTTATTAGTTAGTTCTTTTTTTATTTCCCAAGCTCTAGCGTCAATTTTTTTTATAACATCATTGGTGTCTGCAACCTTAAAAATGCTTAAATAAATTCTAGCCTCAAGCAAATCGGGAGTTACTTTAACCGATGATATTGATACCATACCCCCATCCATCATATTTAGCCCTAATCGTCTAAAAATGTTATTCATTTCCTCTTGCAAAACTGTTGCTACCTGCTTTTGACGTTTTCCCTCAATCATAATACTTTTCTTGGGTGTAAAAATAGTTACTTTGCTGCAAAGTAAATCTAAAATGCTTTTTACAACTGGTAATGGTATTAAGATTAGCAAAATATAATCATTTAAAATTAATTACAGAATGCAAAACATACGCGAATTATCACTTAGTCAAATAGAAGAGTATTTTGGCAAACATAATCAACCAAAATACCGAGCCAAACAATTGTATGAATGGCTTTGGCAAAAGCACGCACACAGTTTCGAGGCGATGACAAATGTTAGCAAAGATTTGCGTCAACAATTATCATTCGATTTTTGTTTACCTGCACTCAAATCAGATACTGTTCAGCATAGCGAAGATGGAACTATTAAAAGCAGATTTGTAACCCACGATAATCATTTAATAGAAGGCGTTTTAATACCAACTGGCGAAAGAAAAACTGCTTGTGTATCATCGCAAGTTGGTTGTAGTTTAAGTTGTAAATTTTGTGCCACAGGAAAAATGGAACGTAAGCGTAATTTAACTTTCGATGAAATTTATGATCAGGTAGTATTAATTAATCAACAAAGTCAATTAACATATCAACAAAAATTAACTAATATAGTTTTTATGGGTATGGGCGAACCTTTGATGAATTATAGTGGTGTTTTAAAAGCAGTAGAACGTATTACTGCAGCTGATGGTTTAGGAATGAGCCCTAGAAGAATTACAGTTTCAACTGCAGGTGTTGCCAAACAAATTAAAAAATTGGGAGATGATAAAGTTAAATTTAAGTTAGCCCTTTCATTACACGCAGCAAATGATATTAAGCGAAATGAAATAATGCCAATTAATGAAAGTAATAATATCAAAGCCTTAATTGATGCTTTAAATTATTATTATAAACACACCGATAACCACGTAACATTTGAATATATTTTATTTAAGAATTTTAATGATTCATTAAAGGATGCAGAAGAATTGGTTAAAGTGTATCGTCAGGTACCAACCGATTTAGTTAATATTATTGAATACAACCCTATAGACAACTTCGGTTTAGTAAAACCCGATGAAGAAGTTACAGAACAATTTATGAATTATTTAGAAAAAAATAGAGTAAACGCTCGTTTGCGTAGAAGTAGAGGCAAAGATATTGATGCAGCGTGTGGACAATTGGCAAATAAAGGATAAAAAAAAAGCCTTGCAAAAAATTGCAAGGCTTTTAAAATAAAATGATATTTTAGTTAAGCTAACTTCTCAACCTGCATATAGTTTAATTCAACAGGTGTACTTCTACCGAATATCTTAACTGTAACTTTTAGTTTTTTCTTTTCGTCATTAACCTCTTCAATAACTCCATTAAAATCGTTAAATGGTCCTTCAATAATTTTAATAGTTTCACCAATAATAAATGGCTCACTGATTGTAACACCAATATCATTCATTTCATCGACCTTACCCAACATTTTATTAACTTCAGCCTTACGTAAAGAAATGATATTACCTTTACTTCCTTTACCATCAGTTAAAAAGTGCATTATATTGCTAATGTTACTAACGTGTTGTACAATGTCGTCTGTTAGCTTTCCATCCTCAACCTCAAGCATTACATAACCTGGAAAGTAGTTTTTCTCACGCATCACTTTTTTACCATTCTGAACCTTAAATACTTTTTCCATAGGCAAAAAAACTTGCCTAACGATAGAAGCCCAGCCATTTCGAGCGATATCTTTATCAAGGTATTCTTTTACGCTACGTTCCTTTCCACTAACAACACGTAAAACATACCATTTACTCTCCTTCTGTTCAACAACAACTTCGCTCATTTTTTTTTTAATTAAAATAATTTATAAATAAGTTTAAGAAGCTGATTGCTAGAAAAATCCATAACAAACACCATTGCTGTAATAACTAAAGTAGCTACTAAAACAATAGCGGTGCTTTGTTGCAATTGTGACCAAGTTGGCCAAGTAACATTTTCAACTAGTTCTTGGTAACTTTCTTTAAAATAATTAGATATTTTACTCATTGTAATTTGTTTAAGGTTTAAGGTTTGATGTTTAAGGTTAAAGTGAATATAAAACCTTAAACTTTAAACTTTAAACTGTTAACTAAAGTTAGCACGGGCACTAGGATTCGAACCCAGATCAAAGGTTTTGGAGACCCGTATGCTACCGTTGCACCATGCCCGTTTATAGTATTTAGTAATAAGTACAAAGTACTTAGACGGCACTTTTCAGTGAAATCTAAGTACTTGTATCCAAAAGTCTTAGTACTAACGACTCAGTACTTATACTATTTTATAATTTCTGTAACCTGACCAGCACCTACTGTTCTACCACCTTCACGAATTGCGAATTTCAAACCTTTATCCATCGCAATTGGTTGAATAAGTTTAACTTGTAAGTTAATGTTATCACCTGGCATAACCATTTCAGTTCCTGCTGGTAATGTACACTCTCCAGTTACGTCTGTAGTTCTGAAATAGAACTGTGGACGATATTTGTTGAAGAATGGAGTATGACGTCCACCTTCGTCTTTTGATAATACGTAAACCTCTCCTTTAAATTCTGTATGTGGAGTAATAGATTTTGGAGCTACGATTACCATACCACGACGGATTTGAGATTTCTCAATACCACGTAATAATAAACCAGCATTATCACCTGCTTCACCACGATCAAGAAGTTTTTTGAACATCTCAACACCTGTTACAGTTGAGTTTAAGTTAGCGTCCATTAAACCTACAATTTCTACAGCCTCACCAACTTTAATTACTCCTCTTTCAATACGTCCTGTAGCAACAGTACCACGACCTGTGATTGAGAATACATCCTCAACACTCATCAAGAAAGGCATATCAACTGGTCTTGGAGGCAAAGGAATGTAGCTATCAACAGCAGCCATCAATTCTTCAACCTTAGCAACCCATTTTGGTTCTTCAGATAAAGCACCTGTTGCAGATCCTTGTATAATCGGAGTGTTATCACCATCGAAACCATTCTTAGTTAACAACTCACGAATCTCCATCTCTACTAACTCAAGTAATTCAGCGTCTTCAACTAAGTCAACTTTGTTCATAAACACAACCATTGAAGGAACACCTACTTGACGAGCAAGAAGGATATGCTCTCTAGTTTGAGGCATAGGACCATCGGTTGCAGCAACTACTAATATTGCACCATCCATTTGTGCAGCACCAGTAATCATATTTTTCACATAGTCAGCGTGACCCGGACAGTCAACGTGAGCATAGTGACGATTATCAGTTTGATATTCAACGTGAGCAGTATTGATGGTAATACCACGCTCTCTTTCTTCAGGAGCTCCATCAATTTCATCATATTTTTTCGCAATATTACCCATACCTTTTTTAGATAGGATATTTGTAATAGCAGCAGTTAAAGTGGTTTTACCATGGTCTACGTGACCAATTGTACCAATGTTAACGTGGGGTTTGTCCCTCTTAAAGGTCTCTTTAGACATTTTGTTTTATTTTATTTGTTTATAATCAAAGTCCATAGAACAATATCCACAGACCGTAGTTACGTTTTGAGCCGTTGATGAGAATTGAACTCACGACCTCTTCCTTACCAAGGAAGTGCTCTACCCCTGAGCTACAATGGCTTTTTTAAGTCATTTAGTCATTGGTGTATAGTCATTAAGTCAATCATTTATTTGTTTTATGACTAGCATTCACGACTACATTAAAAGAACTTTGAGCGGAAGACCAGGCTCGAACTGGCCACCTATAGCTTGGAAGGCTATCGCTCTACCAAATGAGCTACTTCCGCTTATATTACTTTGAATGTTGAATGATGAATTTTAAACTAGATTACTCTCATTCAACATCTAAAATTTAACATTCAAAATAATTTAAAAGAACTGTGGGCAGTGAAGGATTCGAACCTCCGTACCCTTGCGAGAACAGATTTACAGTCTGTCGCCTTTAACCACTCGGCCAACTACCCTTTTAATAACTGTTAGGTTATCAAAGAGCCGAGGAAGGGAGTCGAACCCACGACCTGCTGATTACAAATCAGCTGCTCTACCAACTGAGCTACCTCGGCTTGTTTAACTTCTAAAGAACTTGTTTTGTTTTTCGGACGGCAAAAGTAATAGAAAACAAATACCAACAAAATTATAACGCAACTTTTTTTTAATTTTTTTTAAAATTAGAGTTTAAGCACTTAAAACAACTTGTAAACAGTGTGTTTAGGTTGCAACAATACAAACACTTGCACAAAAAAATTATGATACTAGAGTGTATATTTCTAAATGGATAAAAAATATTTACCAATAATCGCTAATAAAAACGTGAACGATTAAAGAGTCTATATTTACATTTGCCACTTAACATTTCAAAAAAAATTATGCCAGGATTTGAATTTTTTGGTGCAGAAGAAAGAAAAGAAGTAAACGACGTGCTACAAACAGGTATTCTAATGCGTTATGGCTTTGATGGTGCAAGACAAGGAATTTGGAAAGCAAAAGAATTGGAACACGAAATTTGTAAAACTTTCGGTAGCCAATTTGCTCATCTCACTAGTAGCGGAACTGCTGCACTCACAACAGCAATGGCTGCATTAGGAGTTGGTGCAGGAGATGAAGTAATTATGCCATCATTTACATTCGTTGCTAGCTTTGAAGCTATTCTAAGTGTTGGAGCCATACCAGTTCTTGTAGATGTAGACGACACATTAACGCTTAGCCCAGCAGCAGTTGAAGCTGCAATTACTCCACAAACAAAATGTATAATGCCAGTACATATGTGTGGAAGTATGGCTGACTTAGATGCCTTAAAAACAATTTGTAAAAATCATAATTTATTGTTACTTGAAGATGCTTGCCAAAGTATTGGTGGTACTTACAAAGGAAAAAAATTAGGAACAATTGGCGATGCAGGCACTTTTAGTTTTGATTTTGTAAAAACAATTACTTGTGCTGAAGGTGGTGTTGTAATGACAAACAATAAAGATGTGCTAACAAAATGTGATGGATTCACCGACCACGGCCACGACCATTTAGGTGTTGATAGAGGTGCTGATTTACACCCATTTATTGGCTATAATTTTAGAATAAGTGAATTACATGCTGCTGTTGGTTTAGCACAAATTAAAAAATTAGATAACTTCTTATCTATACAAAAAAGAAATCATTCGAAACTAAAAAGTATGCTCTCAGCAATTCCTGAAATTAGCTTTAGGAGAGTGCCTGATGCAGATGGTGATAGCTGTACGTTTTTAAGCTGGTTTTTGCCAACAGAAGAATTAACAAGAGCATTTGTTGAAGAGATGAAAGCTGAAGGAAAAATGCCTGGTAATTTTTACTGGTTTGATAACAATTGGCACTACATAAAAAAATGGGCTCATTTAAAACAATCTAAAAGCCTATATCCATTAAGCCTAGACCAAAAGTTGAGTTTAATGAATTTAGAAAGAAAAGATTTTAGTGCAAGTGATGCTATCATGAGTAGGTGTATTTCTACTGCAATTAGCTTACTTTGGAATGATGAACAAATTGAGGAAAAGGGTAATAAAATTGTAGAGATTGTTAAAAGAGTTTTAGCAAAATAAATTTATTTGAAATTCCTGAAAGCCTTGAATACATAGCTATTCAAGGCTTTTTTGTGCAATAGCTTTTGCAGCTATCCAACCAGTTGTCCAGGCATTTTGAAAATTAAAACCACCTGTAATTCCATCAATATCTAAAACCTCACCTGCAAAAAATATATTATCAGCAATTTTACTTTGCATGGTGTTTACATCAACTTCAGTTAATTTAATGCCACCACAGGTTACAAACTCTTCTTTAAAAGTAGTTTTACCCGAAACTTTAAACAGTTGTGAAGTCAGGTTTTTAATTAAATCATTTTGCTTTTTTGATGATAAATCTGCCCACCTTAAATCTTTATCAATAGCACACAATTGAAGCAAATAATCCCAAAGTCGATAGGGCAAACCAAATGAATTTTTACCAGATATTTTTTGCGATGCTATACTACTTCTAAACTCTAAAAAAACTTCTTTTAAAGTTTGCTCATTATGATTTGGCAACCAATTAACAACTGCTTCAAATGAATAGTTCTTATTGGCCAATTCTCTTGCTGCAAAGGCAGATAATTTCAATACAGCTGGGCCACTTAAACCCCAATGAGTAATCAATAAAGCTCCCTCAGACTGAAGCTTTGAACCAACTATTTTAACTGTAGCTTTTTCAACACTTACACCCATTAATTGTGTAATATTATTGTTAGGTATGTTGAATGTAAAAAGTGATGGTATTGGGTTCTCAATGGTATGACCAAGTTGTTGAAGCCAATTAAACTGTTCCAATTTAGGGAAGCCCCCACTAGCAATACACACAAAATCTGCTTGTAAATTTTTAAGATTCTTGTTATCTAAAATCACTTCAAATTTGCCGTTTTGCTTGGTAATATCCTTTACCCCAACACTTGTAAAAATTGTAACTCCAAGTTTATTAGCCTGGTTCAATAAACAATCAATAATAGTTTCAGATGTATTGCTTTCAGGAAACATTCTTCCATCAGCTTCTGTTTTTAGTTGCACGCCCCTATTTGCAAACCAATCAATAGTGCTGTTTGTATTAAACCAATGGAACGCTTTTTTCAAAAACTTCTCTCCTCTTGGATATTTTTTTGAAAGCTCTACAATATCAAAACAAGCGTGTGTTACATTACATCTTCCCCCCCCACTAATTTTAACTTTACTTAATAACTTATTATTTTTCTCAACAATAATAACTTGCAAATTAGGGCTCATTTGAGCTGCATTAATAGCACAAAAAAAACCTGCTGCTCCGCCACCAACTACAACCAATGTTTTACTTTTAAAATGACTCATCAATTCAAAAATACTTCATTCCATTTTTTGAAAATAAATTTTCTGAATATAATATGTAAACAAGCTTGTTAAATTGATTGGTTCAATATCCTAGAATAAATTTACAATACTGTAAATAACAGAATAAACTTTGTTTTGTACTTATTGAACGCACTACTACATTTGCCACCCAACTTAAAAATATGGAATATAGTAAACTAATATCAGTAACAGGATTATCAGGACTATTTGAACTAGTTAGCAGTAAATCTGATGGTGCTTTGGTGAGATCTTTAGAAGATAAATCAACAAAGTTTGCAAGCAATAGAGTTCATAACTTTTCGCATTTGGAGAGCATTGAAGTTTATACAAAAAGAGAAAATGTAAACTTGGTTGATGTGTTTAAAGCAATGGAAGCAAGTAGCGAGGCTTTACCCAACGAAAAGGATGCTAAAGCTACTAAAGAGTATTTTCAAAAAGTATTTCCTACAATGGATTTTGAAAGAGTATATGACAGCGATAGAAAGAAAATGGTGAAATGGTTTACACAATTAAAAAGCAATAATATTGAGCTGAAACTTTCTGAAGTTCCAGAGGAAGAAGAAACTAAATAAATAAAAACATTTAACTAAAAACCATTCGCCACAACGAATGGTTTTTAGTTTTTATATACATTCACGCAATGAAAAAAATATTTCTTTCAGCCCTATTTTTACTAACTGCAAACATTTTGTTTTCTCAAAAATTTTTAAACAAAAATAAACAAGCAAACAAGTGGGTTGATAGTGTTTTTAACAGTTTAAATGAAGATGAAAAAATTGCACAGCTTTTTATTATTAGGGCACACAGTAATTTAGGTAATCACCATATTGAAGATGTGATTAATAAAATTAAAAAGTACAATGTTGGTGGCTTGTGTTTTTTTCAAGGAGGTCCAGTAAGGCAGGCAAACCTTACTAATTATTATCAAAGCATTGCAAAAACGCCATTGTTAATTACAATGGATGCTGAGTGGGGACTTGGAATGAGATTAGACAGTGTAAATCTTTTTCCCAAAAATATGATGCTGGGTGCAATGCAAAGTGATTCATTGATTTTACAAATTGGAAAAGCTATTGGAAAACAATGCAAACGAATGGGCATCCATTTGAATTATGCACCAGTTGTCGATGTAAATAACAATCCCGAAAATCCAGTAATTAACGATAGAAGTTTTGGTGAAAATAAATATAAAGTTAGCAACTACGCTAATCAATTAACAAATGGAATGCAAAGTGAAGGAGTAATGGCTTGTGCAAAACATTTTCCTGGCCATGGCGATGTTGCAGTTGATAGCCATTTAGATTTGCCGGTAATTAATAAATCACTCAAAACCCTTAACTCGCTTGAGTTATATCCATTCAAGCAACAAATAAAAAACAATGTGGGTTGCATAATGACTGCACATTTATCTGTGCCTGCAATTGATACAACACAGCATTTACCAACATCCTTATCAAAAAAAACTATTACCAATTTGCTTAAAAATAAACTTGGGTTTAAAGGCTTAATTATTACCGATGGTTTAGAAATGAAGGCTCTTACTAAGTATTTTCCTAGTGGCGAATCTTCGGCACAAGCCATTATTGCTGGCAACGACTTATTATGTTTACCAGAACAAATTGATTCTAGCATTTTTAAAATAAAAGAGGCTATTACGCAACATAAATTATCAAAAAAACAACTCTATGCCAGTGTTAAAAAAGTATTGCTTGCTAAGTATAATTTAGGGTTAAATAAAACGCAATCAATCAACACAAAAAACTTAACAGAAGACCTAAATAAGCAAACAAATAACTTAATAGCATTGGTTGCCGAAAATGCGATCACTACAGTTAAACAAACCAATAAAAATGTAATTCCCTTGAACGATGTTACCAAACCAAAAGACGTGCTACCAAGGGTTGCATTAATACATATTGGCAATGGAAAAGAAAATGAATTTACAAACAGAATGAAAAATGATTGGAATGCAGATGTGTATTTTTATAGCAATAGTTATTCTATGAATTATGTAATAAGAGATTCAATTGAACCAAGAACTGGAACTATAATTTCTGGAACAAAAGCAAAATACAATTTAGCCCAAAGCATTATAGACTCTTGCACCAACCTAAAAAAATACGATGCCATTATTATTAGTGTGCATCAATACAACAGAAGACCAGCAAACAATTTTGGGTTAGATACTGCTGCTGTTTTCTTAATGCAGCAGTTTGCACAAAATGAAAATGCCATTTCTTTTTTCTTTGGAAATCCCTATGCCATAAAAAATAATTGCAATGCACAAAATATAATTGCTTGTTATGAAGACGATGCAATTATTCAACATAAAGCTGCCGATTTATTACAAGGAAGATTTAAAGCTGTGGGCAAATTGCCTGTTACTGTTTGCTACTAATCATTAAAAACAACCAATTAAATAATTTTTAAATTAAAAAATAGTGCAGCAACTTTCGTTGTACATTTCACATTAAGTTTGTAGTGCAACCAAAATAAATAATCAAAATTTAAAAAATGAAAACAATGTTTCGCTCGGCAGTTATAGCACTAATTGCTGTAGTATTATTTGCATCTTGCAAAAACAAATCACCAAAACAAGCCAACCTAATTCCAAAGGATGCATTGATGGTATTTATAGTTGATCAAAATGCAATGTCTGAAAAACTAAAAAAAGGCAACTACAAATTAGATGAATCTCTAGAGAAACTTTTCAGCTCAATAGATTCTGTAAAAGGCAAAAAAATGTTCACCGACATTAATAATGCTGGTGTTGATTTCAAAGAAAAAATGTATGGCTTTGTTACACAAAAAGGAAATCCAAAAACTACTCAAATTTCTTCGGTAAATTTAATTACTGCATTAACAAGTTCGGCAAAATTTGAAGCATTTTTAAAAGCACAAGAAGAGTTAAAAGGCAGAGAAGTTAAAAAAGGAAAAGACTACTCGTATATGCAAATGGATGGCAATGCAATAATTAGCTGGAATGCAGATATAGCAATGATTACAGGCTTTATGGTTAATCAACAAGGGAACTTTGATGTTGCAACAGGAGAATATAAAATTGCTAATCCTATTAATAAAGTTGAGGAGCTAAAAAAACTAGTTGAAAGCTTCTATAGTTTAAAAGATGCAGATAAAGTTTCATCAGTAAAATACTTTACAGAAATGCTAAACGAAAAAGCCGATGCGTATGTATTTGCTTCAAGTGCATCAACTATTAATGCAATGAGTATGATGCCTTTTCAATTGCCAAAACTAGAAGAGTTAATGAAAGATAACTACTCTACATCTACAATTAATTTTGAAGATGGAAAAGTTGTTGCCAATGGTACATATCATTTTAACGATAGATTAAATTCATTAATGAAACAATATGGCAACAGTACTGTTAAGCCAGCTATATTAGAAAACTTCCCTTCACAAAATGTAAATGCAGCAATTTTAATGTCGTTTAAACCAGAAATGGTTGGTGGCTTAATGAAAGAATTAGAACTTGAAACACTTGCCAATGCTGGGCTTTCTCAACTAGGTATCACTATGCAAGATATTTACAAGTCATTAAAAGGTGATATGGCTGTGGCCATGGGCGATTTTGCTATGAATATGGATACTTCTAAAGGATTTCCAATGCCAATGCCTCCAACTTTAAAATATTTATTTTCAGCAGAAGTAGGCGACAAAGCTAGTTTAGATAAGGTTTTAGGCAAAGCAGTAGAAATGAAAGCTCTTGAAAATAATGCTGGAGTTTATACTTTAAATAAAGCCAATAAAGTACCAATGTTATATGTTAGAATCGATGATAAAAACATTATAGTTGCATCTGATGAAGCCACTTACACACAATATGCAGCTAAAACTTCAAAAGTAAACCTTAGCAAAGATTTTACTGGCAAGTTGAGTGGTAAATCATCTGCAATGTATATTAATGTAAACAG